>CAYTSZ010000042.1:0-13179 GCA_964440635.1 uncultured bacterium | reverse complement strand
GAATTATTGCCCGTGAAATGTTCGGACCGCAGACAGTTATCGGAGTTTTTCCCGCTGATCATAAGATCCAGCCGCCCGAAAAGTTTCAGTTCGCCGTGGCCAGTGCGGCTCAGGCCAGCCGTGAGCTGGACAGCATCGTTACTTTTGGAGTCCGACCTTCTTTTCCTTCTACCGGTTACGGTTATATTGAGTATGATGAACAAACAGCCTCCGAAGTTGAAGGCAGTATGATATACGATGTGAATAGATTTACTGAAAAACCGGACCGACCGGAAGCCGAGCAGTTTCTCAAGGCCGGTAAATATCTCTGGAACAGCGGTATGTTTTTCTGGACCGCCGGGCGTATACTATCGGAAATAGAGACCCATATGCCTGAACTTTTTGCCGGTCTGGAAAAAATAGCTGAGAAATGGAGAAATACCGGCAACTGGAGTGCGGCTGTGAGAGGTGATTACAGTGAACTTCCGGCAATATCGGTTGATTACGGAATCCTTGAGAATTCCCGGCGAATAAAAACTCTGCCTGTTGATTTTGACTGGAATGATCTTGGCACCTGGGATGCTCTGCTTGATCTTTTTGAAGCTGACGCGGAGGGAAATATTGAACTGGGTGACGTCATGAGTGTGAACAGTGAGAACAGTTTTGTCTTTAACTCCGGTGGACCTTTTGTCGGGATGGTGGGGGTCGATGATCTGATCGTGGTTTCCACTTCGGATGCTGTTTTGGTCTGTTCCCAGGATAGCTGTCAGGAAGTAAAAGAACTTGTAAACCGTCTGAAGGAAGAAAACCGGCAGGAATTACTCTGAGCTTTTAAGCGGGAATCTTTTTTTTATAAGTTCGATACCGGTTTTATTTGCTACAGTTTCCAGCACCCGGTGATAGGGTTTTAATTGCGGGTTGGAGTCGAGTGGGCGCGAATAAAAGATTATTTTCTCGTAATCCCCCTGGTGTTTGAGAAAAATTAGCGATTTATTGGCTATTTTTTCAACTTCCTCTTCCTGGAGTAGATGATTGTAATATGGTATTTTGGTTTCCGGTTTTAAAAGTCCATACTCACCGGACAGGATGGCAAACTCCGCTCCCTCATTTTTGGCCAGCCTGTAAACTTCTTTGATTCTTTTACTGCTGTAGCGTCGAATAGACGCGAGAGGTTCGCCGGTTGTGCTTTTTTCGGCCGAACAATAGGTTACAAAAAGAATGTTTGATTTTGACAATTTATTCAAACCCTAAAAAAGTACGAAACTTTTCAGAGTTTGAATTTTGCTTTTACACTTCCGTGATGGCATCCTTGAACCAATCTTTGCTCCGGATTTCATCTTCCACGCCCTCTTCATTGTAACGGACAATACGACCATAGATTTCATATATCCTGTCCCAGTGCAGGGTTTCAATTTCATCTTCAGTGAAATCTGTTTTCTCCAGCAGTTCTTCCTTGATTTTATCACGGGAAGGATACTCAAATTCTTCTTCAGCCATAACGATCTCTCCTTAAATAATAAGATAATGTTTTTTCACGAATACTAACTGTCATCATTTTATACTTAAATTTGAGAAAGTAAAAGAATATTTCTGATTAAAAACTTAAAAAAATATAACGTGATTACGTGATGAGGTGATTGCGTGATCTGGTAACGTTACCAGCAATGGCAACCTGTTTTAGACCGTCATTGCCGGGCTTGACCCGGCAATCAATTTTGAAGTTGACTTTGATTTACAGGTATAATTCAAAATCAAAATGGATTCCGGGGTCAAGCCCCGGAATGACGGTGGGGCGGTTATGGATTGCGGGGTCAATTCCGGCAATGATGGGCAGGCAGAGTGGATTCCTGGACGGCAATGATATCCTGGTTCTGACCGTCATTCCGGCCCCCGAGCCGGAATCCAGTAGGTTTGGGTGTTGGTTCTGTGTTAATCATTCAAACTACGACAAACAGAAAAAAATATTGGCTCGCAGATATTCGCGGATTCTTTTATTTATAAAAACTCTAATCTTTTCTGCTATTTATATTTTCTTTTTTAAGCTGCGTCCACTTGTGTTCATCTGCGAGCTAATAATTACCCTTCTAAAATTTTTTTAATTCCCTCTGCGACCTCTGTGGTAAAACGTAGTTGACGTTGACTTCGTTTTTTCGTCGCCTCGAAACCTCGCCTGTTCGTATCTCTGGTTTTTTCTGGCTATAGTTGAAGTTTTTTCGGAAACCTGTCGATATTTATAATAAGGACGAAAAAAATACAAATATAGTTCGGGAGGACGGTTAAAATGAGTCCCAGGGAAAGACAGGATTTTGAGAATTTTATGGAAAGCCAGATTCACGAGATCAAGCAGTTCAAAAACAGCCTTGAGGAAGCGCTTGGCAGGGAGATAAAGACGGAAACTGCCGCCCGGGCCTGGATCAAGGAATATGCGCCCCGTTTCAGGAATGAATTTGAACAGCGCCAGCGAAATAAAAGAGCGGTTGGATAATAGTTAAATTTTATTTTAAACCTTCCTTTTTCCCTACCTGAATTTATTCTGGTCCCATCAGTGTTAAAATAGCGGAAAAAATTGATAAAATTAGATAGACTAATAAAAAGTTGTGAATTTATCAGTGCTGATATTTATAATTAAAACAGGTCAGGAACTGTTACCGGGGTGACAAGTATCATTAAATCAATAGCTAAAAATTTTATAATTATAAGTTTAATATTATTGCTGGCTGGCGGTTCGATTTTAGCCGCCACCCCACGGGAACTTTTCACCCGGGCCAGCAATCAATACTGGAGTGAAAACTATTCGCGCGCCGAGGAACTCTATAGAGAATTTGTGGAAAAATACCCTGAGAATGAACTGTTTTCCGATGCCTGTTTTGGTCTTGCCCAGTCCCTGTATAAACAGGAGAAATATGACGAAGCGGGCGTATGGTTTGGCAGGGTGCGGCGCAATCATCCCGATCCCCAGATAAGGGGAGATGCTTTTTTTGGTGAAATCGAAGTTGCACTTTTAAATGATGAGAGGATGAGGGCCCGTAAATTGTTGCAAACGTTTTTAAACCTCTATCCCGACCACGCGCTGAGTGATGCCGCCCGCGAACGTCTTGATATGCTTGGTGGCGGTAAAGAAACATCCTCGCAGGAAGAAATGACAGAACAGGAAAAAGAAAAAATGACTCCGGATACCGCCGCCCCCCCTGAAGATGAGTTCATGCTGCCGGATGATTTTGAGATTGATTTCCCTGATGATCTGCCGCCGCTGCGTCTGAGCCCTGATACTCCCGCCACCGCGGCCGCTGAAAATAAAACCCCGGATACTTCTGTGACTCAGCTAACCTCCGGAACCGAGGAACGCCGCCGGGTGGCACTGGTTTCTGAATTACAAAAAAGAGTTGAGGAATTAGAAAAAGAAAAAAGACGGATTTTAAAAGAATTGCAGCGGCAGGAGGAAGAAAATCGTCGTTTTATTCGCACCGCTACAGAATATCGCGAGCAGCTTGAGGAACAGAAAAAATTAACCGAAAAATATAAAAATAAAAGTGAACGGTTGGAACAGGAATTGTCCCGAAAAATCAGGGGGTTGCTGTCTGATACCCGCCTTTATGCTCTTTCCGATGATATTGATTTAAGTGATACGGCGGTTGAAGCGCTGGAAGAAGGGGTCGATCATTTTCGCCAGCGGGTTGAAGAAGCGATGCAGATGGGGGAGTATCAGGTCGCGTGGAATAATATACAAAAAGTTCTGCGCCGCAGCCCCCGCGCGGAAGATTATTATAAAGCCGCTGTCATAGAAAAACGTCTTAATGGTGATACAGAAAATATTATTTCTAATTTAAGAACAGCCATTGATAAGGCCGATCCCATCCCACCCCGCTATTTAATTTTTCGGGCAGAACTTCTGCTGGAAACAGATAAGATAAATGAATTTGAAAAGTTTTTCTCAAACTGGGCGGAAGAAATTACCAGCCGGGCCAATAAAGAGGAAAAATCGCGCTGGCATTTACTTGTTGGTCGCAGACTTCTGAAACAGAATGACACCGATCAGGCATTTTTTAGATTAATGGAGGCAGTTAAAACCGCTCCTGGTTCCCGGTGGGCCCGGCAGGCCCGACAAATAATAGAAGATAAGATGTAGCATGCTCCGGTTTGCTATTGCCTGTGGACCGACCGGCGGACATCTTATTCCGGCGAAATTGGTCGCGGAGCAGTTGATAGAAAAAGGGCATCAGGTCCAAATCTTTTCTTCCGCTTCCCCCGATAACCCTCTGATTTCAGAAATCAAATCCCGGTATTACCGCCTGGATACCGAGGGCTGGCAGGGTGGATTGTTTTCCCGACTTCGATGTTTGTTCAAAATAGGACTTGAATTTAAACGCTCTTTTAAATTTCTGGCTGATAAGGATGCGGTGATAAGTTTTGGCGGTTATCCCGCCCTGCCATTACTTCTGGCTGCCAGAGTCAGGCGCAGCCCAATCTTTATTCAGGAACAAAACAGATTGATGGGCCGGGCGAATAGATTGTTTGCTTCAAAAGCTCGCTGCTGTTTCTGGGGATTCCCCCCCTTACAAAAGAGCGCAGCGTCGAAAAATATTGTTACCGGTAATCCGGTCCGGCGCCAGCCACCCCGTCGTGGTAACTGGTTTTCTAAAAGCCCCCTGCTGGTTGTAACAGGGGGTTCACAGGGAGCAAAAGAGATCTCACGGTATTTGACCTCATCTGCACCTTATTTTTTGAGCGAAGGGTGGCATATTTTTTACGTCAAAGGCAAATTTGGCCTGGATGTGGAGTACAGTTTGGGTTCTGATCCCGGTTTGAGACAGGTTGAGTTCGAACCCGAGTTACCCTCGGTAATCGGAGCATCCGACTGCGTCTGGAGCCGTGCGGGTGCTGGCGCGCTCAGCGAGATTGTTTATTACGGCAAGCCGGCCCTGCTTTTCCCTTTCCCCTCTGCTGCCGAAAACCATCAGCTTTTAAATGCCCGGTATATAATTGAGAATGGGCCGGCAGAAATCGGAACTGAACTTGATCCTGTCCGGCGCTTCGAACGCAGCCAGACCCTGGCGGAACTGAAGGAAAGATATGAATTCAGGGTTTCCAGCCCAGAATTTCCGGAAGAAATAATAGCTGAGAAAGTAATAGAAGGAGTTCAAATAAATGAAAAGGATTGATTATTTTTTGGTGGCAATAATTTTGATCCAGTTTTTTTTTGCCAGCGGAGCATATGGCGGCTGTGAATCCTATTTTAAATCCCCACAGCCCCTGGATTATCTGGCCGCCCGCGATAGTTTACAAATCGGGGATACTACGGCTGCACTCGGTTATCTCCGGAAACTTTTTGTTAGCCATCCGGGCCATCCGGAAGGAGGCAGATTGAAATTAAGAATTATAGCCAGCCGTAATTCTGTGGACAGCGCGCTTGAAGAAGCGAAGTCCCTCCTTTTAAGAAGCCCACGGGCCTGTTTTTTAAACGAACTTCTAACGGGTCTTGAGGCCAGTGACACGGCACAGTTGCGGTTTCTGGAATTTGGACTCCAGAACGATCTTATGAATAAAGTTTCGACCAGAAAACATCTTCGTATTCTGAACGATAATAAACAGTTCAAGCGGGTATTAAAATATTCAGAGGTTTATCTTCAGAGGTTTTCAGAAGATGTAGAAGTAAATTTATACACCGGCCGGGCAGCATATGAGCAAAAAGAATACGAGCTTGCCCGCAGTTACCTTGAAAAAGCATACCATCGCGCGCCGGCAAATCCTGAAGTAACTTTATGGTTATCCCGCTGTTATAAGAAGCTGGGAAGACAAAAAAAAGCGACCCTCCTGCGCGGCCGCTGGCGTGCACTGTTAGGAGATACAACCGGTTTTGAAAAATGGAAATAAAACCAGATATATATTAAGTTCTGTTGTTTTTTGTTTGTTTGATAATATAATGCTTTTGTTTAAGCGTTAAAATTGGTTTAATTGTAATTGGTATGAAAGGATAAAGTAACTGTTGAATAAACATATTTTATAAAGGGTGATAAAAATGCGTGTTTCTAAACGGATAATTATATTCCTTGGCCTGATGTTTACGGGTGTTTTGTTGTTTCCCCTTGTGACTATAGGTCATCATGGGAATGCCTCTGCAGGACTTCTGGTTCAAAATGACAAATCATCTAAAAGGGAGATGCTCCCCCCGCTTAATCTGGACCTGGAGAAAAAAACTGAATCAGGTGAAGAAAAAAAGAAAAAAGCAAAGAAACAATCGGATGTAGAAGATACCTCTGCGGATCGTCTGACTCTGCCGGATTTTGAGGTAGAGGAAAAGAGTGACACCGCCGAAGACTCAGATGGGGATACCCGAGAGATTACACTGGAAGAGGTTCTGGCCGATTCGGAGGCTATGCGCCTGGAGTTTGAAGAAAGGCTTCGGCGCAGTCTTGAAATGCTGGAAAAAATGGAGACCCAGTTGTCCCAACTGGCCGATAGCGTGGCTTATTACCGGGATACGGTAGTTCCTGATTTGAAATCCGATTCCCAGCAGATACAAGAAAGAGTAGCCCGTCTGGTAGAAGAAAACAAAAAATTAAAAAGACGGCTGACTTCTGATACACCGGCGGCGAAAGAAACCACGTCACCCGTTATCGCCCAGCAACCCGAGGGAAGAGAGATAGAATCTTCCCAGATACGGTTACTTAATCCCAACGAGGCAACCCTGGAGGAACTGAAGGCAATAGAATCACTGAGCCCCCGGTTGGCCGGCAGGATAGAGTGGTATCGGGAACATATCCGGCGTTTTAAAAGCCGGAAAGATCTTCGCCGGGTTCCGGGGATTGACAGCAGTGTTTACGAGGCTATAAAAAATAATTTCCAACCTGGTTCCTATGAGTAAAGGCTGAAGTAATGAAATCGAAAGACTTCAGACGGCTGCTGATTGCGGTGTTGTTTTTTCTGGCGACTGTAAGCGGAGGCTGCGGATTTGCTTTGGGGTTTGATTCTTCCCGGAGAGAGATAAAATTTAATCGGGGTCTTGCTTACGAAGCGCTTGAGGAGTATCGTTCCGCGGCCGATTGTTATGAAGCCGTGGCTAACAATTCGAAAAGTAATTATAAGTTTCCGGCTGATGAATCTGTTTTACGCCTGGCCCGGGTGTATTCCGCCCATCTTAATAGCCCCGATTCTGCCGTTTTTTACTATAGAAAATTTTTGTCTGCGGTGCCAGAATCCAATCGACATCCCCGGGTTTTAATTGAGCTTGCTAACTATTACCGGGATCTTGCCCGGTTGGACCTGAGTTTAGACACTTACAGGGAGTTTCTTGACCGTTATCCGGATTCTGAATTAAAGCAGGAGGTTTATTATAACAAGGGTAAGGTTCATATAAAAAAGGATGAAGTTGATCTGGCTGCAAAAGAGTTTAAATTTCTTTTAGAAAAATATCCTAACGGAAATCTTGCGGACGGTGCCTGTTATTATCTGGCCAGCACCTATGGGCAAATTGGCAACAAGGTTAAACAATTAAAATATTACAAAAAAATATTGAATGAATTTCCGGCCAGTGATTTGCGAGAGATATCGGCTTTTCGAGCCATTAAGCTGGCTTTAGAACTGAGTCGAAAAGAGCAAGCCCGTAATATTGCCGAAAAATACAGGGAAGAGTTTGAAGAGGGGTCTTACCGACAGGATATAGAAAAATTATTGAGTGGAGAGGAAGACAGTGACTGAGCATAGCCAGAAACAAATAGTTCAAACAGTTGTAGAAAAAGTTGATGCTATTCCCAGTTTGCCTCAGATAGTCACCAGAATTATCAATCTGGTTAATAATGAAGATACCTCTGTGGGAGACGTGGGCAGAGCGATAAAAACCGATCCTGCTCTCAGCGCCCAGTTGCTTCGTTTTGCCAACGCTCGTTATTATGGTCACAGTGGGGAAATAAACACTGTGCGCCGGGCGATAACCATACTTGGTTTTAACACAGTACGCAGTATGGTTTTGAGTTATGGTGTGGAAAAACATTATACGGCTCCCGAGAGTTCTGCGTTCTCCCGCCAGGAGTTCTGGAATTATTCTCTGGCCTGCGCCGCCGCAAGTGAAATAATTGCCGCACGGCTTGGTTACAGATCCGAGCGTAAGGACCAGGCCTTCAGTGCCGGGCACCTGCACGCTATCGGCAAAATAATTCTTGATCAGCATTTGCACCGCGAATTTATAAAAGTTATGCAACACGTGAACAGGGAAAAAATTCCGATGTATGAGGCGGAAAAAAATGTATTGGGAACTACCCACTGTGAAATTGGTTCCTCAGTGCTGGATGGTTGGAATTTACCTAAAATTTTAACCGAGGCTGCTCGATATTATTATACACCCGGGGAAAGTGAAGAGGAGATTGTGACCATTGTTCATTTTGCTTCGGTCCTGGTTAAAACAAAAAAATACGGATTTTCCGGTGATTATGACATTTCCTATCTGGATGAAAAAATGGTCCGTGATTTAAACATAGAGGATGAGGCAATAGAAAATATTCTACAGGTGGAATTACCCAAACAATATAAAGAATTAAAAGATATTTAGAGGTTGATTTGAAATGAAAATTGCTATTATCGCAGACACCCATGATAATCTGCGCGCCGTCAGATACCTGGTTGATTTTTTTAATAATAACGGGGTGGATTTTATTATTCACGCCGGGGATTTTGTTTCCCCTTTCGTGATAGAAGAACTGGGGAAATTAAACGGGCGGTTGATTGGTGTTTTTGGTAATAATGATGGTGACCGGGAGACCCTTCTCAAGCAGGCTGAAAAATTTGATATAGAGATTCATACCCCTCCCTATCAGTTTGAAATTAGCGGCCGAAATTTTTTGCTCAGTCACAAACCCGAGGATTTACCGGAAACAATTCCTGATGTTGTGGATGTAATAATTAGTGGACATACTCATGAGGCAAAAAATAGTAAAACGGAAAATTACCTGGAGATAAATCCGGGAGAGGCAGGGGGCTGGCTCAGTTCAACAACCCACAGTATTATTCTTGATACAGATGATTTGAGTATGGAAATATATATGGTGCCTTCACCATGACTGATCCAAAAAATGAGAGAATTTCAATCGGTGAGGCAAGCGAAAAAACTAATCTCCCGGAGTCAACAATCCGTTATTATGACAGCGAATTTTCTGAGTTCCTGAACATTTCCCGGGGGGCCAACAACGAAAGATTATTTACCCCCGAAAATCTAAAAGATCTGGAATACATTCGTTTTTTAATTAAGCGCGAGGATTTAAGTGTGGAGGAAGTAAAAGATCGACTGGAAACTGAAGAGCAGTTCGAGGGTTCTTTTGAGCAAAAGCCGTCCTCTGTTTCAGAAGAAAAATTCGCTCCTGAAAGCCGTGTCCTTGAAGAAAAAATAGACGAACTCTCTTCCGAAATGGAACAAATAAAACAGCAACTTCAGCAGATGGACAGTGCCCAGCAACAGATTCTTGAACTGCTGGATATGAACCTGAGACGTTATAACAAAGTGGTCGAACGGTTGCCCGATTGACTTTTTTAGCCTGATATCAATTTTAATCTTATCTTTTCTAATCTCCCTCTCGGATCCACAGTTTACTTCCAATCCGGAATGATAAATGGTCATATCCGTAAGTCGACATTGAATCAGGAAAAACCTAACTTCAGTATTATTAAAAAACGTTTAAAGCTCCTTATATCAGCCTAAAATAAATAAAAAATTAGTTTCTTTTTTATTTGCTCAGACCCTCAAGCAAATCGCTTTAACCGTGTGGCGGATTTTTGGCAGAGCCGAAAAATAGCCGGTTTGGAATCTCACTATCTGTCTCGGCGTAGTCCTCCCGAAACCGGTGTTTAGATCCTGTTCAACGCCTTCGCCGGTTATTTAATCGCTGTTGCTTGAGGACTCAGAAACGACTCCGGAGACTTTGACTTCAGCTTGTAGTTCAAACCGTCCCCGCCGGGCAGTTCTATTTTTTGCCCGCAAGTGATCTTTGAAGGAGGCGGGGTGAGGCCTTCGATTCAGTTTGTTGGCCGCTGAAAAACGACTGATATTTAGCGAAGGGTATTTATTACCCGAGAATATTTGGCGTCTGAGATGGCAACTTTTTAGTAATTATTTCAGAGAATTGTACAACACGATTATTGAATTTATCTGACGGGGAGTCTTCCCGCAAATGTTGGCGGTGGTTGATTTTAGTATTATTTACTGGTAAAAATGGTAGTTACTTGGTAATCTTTAAGCAATAAATAATTACTAATGGTACAAATAAGCGTCTAACAAATATTTAAAGGAGCTGTAGTTATGGGAACAATAAATGAGCACCAGAGAGTTGCTGTTTTTGTTGATGTACAAAATATGTATTATTCGGCCAAGTATCAATTTAACGGGAAGGTAAACTTTGACAAGCTGCTTGATGAGACATGCAAGGGAAGGGAACTGACCCGGGCGCTGGCATATCTTGTTCAGACCGAAGATATTGACCAGTCCAAGTTTCAGGATTTCTTATATTCGCTTGGTTATGAAGTGAAAAACAAGCAGCTTAGAACCCGTCCCGATGGTAGTGCAAAAGGGGACTGGGATATGGGCATAGCGATTGATGCTATTGCCATCGGTCAGAAAGTTGATACCGTATGTCTGGTCAGTGGAGATGGTGATTTTGTGGACCTGGTTGAGATGCTTAAAGGCAACGGAATTAGAGTTGAAGTTTATTCATTTCCGTCCAGTACCGCTGAGGAACTTATTGATTCCGCCAGCGAATATTATGCGATGGCAGATGAATACCTTCTCTAAAGCGGCAACTATTTCTTTTTTTGCTGGTTTACAATGACCGACAGGCATCTGTTTATTGTCGATCCGGTCGAGGAGTTTGATCCCGCACACGATACCACCTATATAATAATGCGTGAGCTGGAAAAAAGGAACCATCAGATCTGGACCTGCCGGTCGGTTGACCTGGCCTGGGAAGGCGGAGAACTCAGTGCGGATATGCGACGCATTTCGGTTTCTGATTCCAATTCTGGTTCCGGCCATTTTATTGAAATTGAGCGCGCCAGCGTTTTGCTCGATTCTTTTGATCTGATCTGGATGCGAGAAGATCCCCCCTTTGACAGTCAGTATCTTTACTCCACCTATCTGCTGGAAAGAGTTTCCGTCCCCGTTATTAACGATCCGGTCGGTATCCGGGATTGCAATGAGAAACTGTTTATACTGGATTTTCCCGACCTGATCCCTCGCACCTGGGTGGGTGCTGATATTGATTCCGCCCGTCAGTTTCTGAAATCCGTTGGTGATGTTGCCGTGGCAAAATCACTGTCCGGTTATGGAGGAGAAGAAGTTTACCGTCTGGAGTCCGGCGGCGAGGCCAGTCTGCGCCGGCTGGAGGGCATTACCCGTCACGGAGAACAAACCATTATGCTCCAGGAGTTTTTGCCTTCTGTGAGCCATCAGGGTGATCGCAGAGTGATTGTGGTTGGTGGTGAACCCCTGGGCGTATTATCCCGTCTGCCGTCGCCAGGTGATTTTCGTTCCAATCTTCATTCCGGCGGGTCGGCTCAAGCGGCACAATTGACAGAAAAAGAAAGAGAAATCTGCGGTTTACTGAAAGACCGCCTGCTGGAAAAAGGGCTTCATTTTGTAGGTCTTGATCTTGTGGATGAAAAAATAATAGAGATAAACGTAACCAGCCCGACCTGTGTTCAGGAGATAAATAGACTTGGGGAAATGCGGCTGGAAAAAAAGATTGTAAATTACGTTTATGGTAATATATTAGAATAGTCAGTTTTTTTCGGTCGCTGCCGATATAATAATAGGAGCTGATCAAACTGCAATATATTATAGAAGTTGATACTGCCTGGCCCTCAGATAAGCCACAGTTAGCTGTGAAAGACGGAATCATAGTTACGCCCGACCGGCTGGATTCTTCTGATAAAATAACTGTAAAGGCCGCCGGCAGTGTCCTGACCCCCGGCTGGGTGAATTCCCATTCACATCTTGAACTATCGGGTGGTAAGCCGGTTCAATACAATGGTAGCTTTGCCGACTGGATTCTGGAGGTTCTGGAATTCAAACTTTCCCAGAATAAAAAACAGGTGATCGAGGCCTATCGCCGCGGTTGTGATGAACTGCTGGCTTCCGGTGTGTGTCGCGTCGTTGACCACTGTGATAAAACGGACTGGCTGCTTGATGTGGCGCTTGAACACGAACTGGATATCTATCTGCTTAAAGAGCTTATAGCATACAGTGAAGAACAGCGCGCGGAGAAAAGAAAACTGGCCGCAGAGTTTTTGCTTAAAGCAGCTAACCTTGGGCTTAAAGCGGGTCTGGCTCCCCATGCGCCGTATAGTGCTCATCCGAAAGTGTACAGGTTTGCTTCCCGGCTGTCGGCTTCACGTAATAACACTTTGAGTATGCATCTGCATGAGGTTAAAGCGGAACTTGAATATTCACTTGAAGGCACCGGGGAGTTTGTAAAGCTGCTTGAAAAACGTGGAATTAAGGATCCCGGCAGTCCCTTTGATGATCGTCCGATTCCTACCCTGATTTCGGGGGATTATCTTAGCGGTCCATCCTTCGGGATTCATCTTAATTATCTGAATGAACGGGATTATCGCTGGCTGGAGGCCGGAAATATAACCCCGGTTTTTTGTCCGAACAGTTACCAGCATTTTGGTCACGACCAGTTGCCGGTTCTGGAATGGTTCGCCCGGGGTATACCCTTCTGTCTGGGTACCGACAGTAGAAGCAGTAACCGCAGTCTAAATATGCTCGAGGAGCTGAAAACTCTTTACACTCTCGCTCCCGAACTACCTTCCGAGGAAATTTTAAAAGCGCTGACCGTCAATCCCGCCCGGGTTCTTGGCATTCCCGCCTCCGGTGTTTTAACCGATGGCACTCCGGCTGATTTATCGGTTTTTGAGGTTGCCTCCGATTCTTCCGCAGACCCGGTAGATTCTCTGGCCCGTGGCCAGGCCGATGCTCTGCTTGTGATCCGCGACGGTATAGTTCGCTGGTACAATGAAGAAAAAGTTAACCTTCCTCCCGAAATGCTTGAGAAGTGATGGAGTAGCGAGGTGACGGGGAAGATTAAAAAGTTTGATCGTGATTGCGTGATGAGGTAACTGTGTGATTGGGGAACTTCATACCGGCAAAGGTGACCTGTTTTGGATCGTCATTCCGGCCCCTGACGCACACGGATGTGCTAATGCTGCGAACACAAGGAT
>CAYTSZ010000041.1:0-13233 GCA_964440635.1 uncultured bacterium | reverse complement strand
CAATATGATAACAAATAAACTCCCATACAAAAATAATGCCGGAGGGATAGTGGAAAGAAAAACAACTATGAAAAATCAGATATAAAACCACGAAAACACAAGTTTCAGCTCAATATCTGTTTCGATTTCTTATATATTTCGAGTTTGCTATACTCCCGGACGAGATTCAAAATTTCTCTTACAACATATAATCCGGCGGGTCATAGATTCCTCCTGATATATCAATCAGTTCCTCGAGACTCCGGGCAGCAAGTAGCTCACGGCTAACATCCGCTTCCTCAATTCCAAAATCAGAAACCAATTTCACAGTCCCGGATTGGCGCAATTTCTCCGTCTCGGACGTTTTTTCTCTTTTTCCCACCTCTGTATCCCCGGCCACGGCTCGGATAGCCGCCTGCTGGGTTTGGATATCCTCGCAACGATCCAGATAAGCTATCCCTTTTTCAGTTACAATATGGCTCATCTGCTCACAATCAATCATCACCGGAGGAGCTGAAAAATAACCTTCTTCATGCAATTCAACCGCATCAAGCCGGTCACGGAAAACAGGTATATCTTTCTTCTCACTGCGGGTTGGGGTCATCTGAATTACCAGTTTACGACCGAAATAATTGTCATATTTAAGTTTACCGGCCTTTTTAAATGTATCCGTCATATGCCGCCGCCCCGGCGGCGTCGAACCCAGGTTGGGGGCGCCACCGAACCCGGCAATCATTCCTTTTATAGCTGTAGAACTATTCCCGTATTTATCAATCTGCAAAGTAGCACCCGTAAAGGCATCTATACCGTATAACCCTGCAACGTGGGCATTGGCACGATTGGAACGCATATTACCATCCGGCCCAAACGGAAAAATATCAGGGCGGGCTTTCACATACTCCTCCATCCCGATTTCACCGCCAAAGGGATAAACTTTTTCCACAATACCCGCTTCAATCGCAGGAATTAAAGTAGGGTGGGGATTTAACACCCACTGCGAACAACATCCTTCCGGCAGACCTATCTCTTTTCCATAGGTGGGCAGAAGCAGTTCCACAGCAGCAGTGGCAAAACCAAGTCCATGGTTCAAAGAAGCAAGATTATATTCCTTGTAGATACCCTTTATAACCATCATCGCCATCTTAATCTGTAGATCGGTTATTTTTGCCGGGTCCCTGGTGAACAGAGCCTGATTGGCATAATCCTCCCCGGTCTCCACAATATAATCGACCCAGTCGGACGGGATATCAACCCGATCGATAAATTTTTTCTTTTCCTTGACCTGGGCAATCACAATACCGTTTTTAAATTTTGTGGCATCAATAATCAGCGGCGAATCCTCGGTGTTAAACCCCATATACAGGTTACCGTCTTCATCACAGTAATCAGCGACAACCATGCTGACCCGGGGAGTCAAATCAACAAAATAACGACCATAAAGCTCCAGGTAGGTATGTATGGCCCCGACTTTCACTTTATTCTCATTTACCGCTTTATAAAGCTGCTTGGCCTGCGGACCGGAAAAGGCAAAATCCAGTTTGCTGGCGATCCCCCTGTTAAAAAAATCAGTATGTTCATCAAGGACAAGTGAGGATTGCACCATATGGAGATCATTAACTTTATCAGTATCCACTTCAATCAAACTGCGAGCCAGAAAATCGGCCTGTTTCTGATTGTTTCCTTCGATACAGACAACATCCCCCGGGTCAATAACAGTCTCCAGAAGCCCTGTTGTTTTTTCCGCCGGAACAAATTTGTCAATATCCAACTCATCTTTAACAGCCTTTTTCCTTCTCTTGTAGTCCGTAAATAATTTATCGTATTCTCCCATATCTAATTTCACTTTCCTTTGCGATAAACACAGTTGTGAGTTAACAGTTCATCGTTCAAGTTAAAATCAAAACCTTTAGAACAATTTTTTGACAGGATTTACAGGATTAACTGGATAACTTCATACCCAGAAACTCCAAAACACTTCATTTTTGTGAGCGCTGTTCACTCAATTAAAAAAAATTCAAACAAACATCTGTATTGATTTTGATTTACATCCTGTCCATCCTGTTAATCCCGTCAAAATAGCCGTTGACTTTGATTTCGCGGTTTCCCCTTGTCTCCCCTTCCCCCTGTCTCCTTGTCTGTCTCCCCCTCCGTGACCTGAGTGTTAAAAAGGTTTTGATTTTATCCTCTTATATTTTTTGACGTCCCTCTGTGTCCCTCCGTGACCTCTGTGGTGAAAAGCCGTTGAGTTTGACTTTTTTCGCCCGCTCACCTCTTCGCTTCCCCGTCCCTTTCTCTTGTCTGCTTATCAGTCCAACAGGTCACCATAAGCCGCTTCGTTTCGCAGTTCGATGTGATCCGAGAGCATCGGAATACTATTGCCGTAACTGGCGTAATCCCATTCACGATCATCGACCGCAGTGTGAACAATCTCCTCACGGCAAAGAGCCTGGGCCACCTGACGCCCCTGGGGAGAGGCGATCATGGAATGTCCGTAATAATAGGTCCCGCCGTTGTCTATCCCCACCTGGTTTGCGGCAACCAGGTAAGCACGGCTGTCGTAAGCGCGAGCGGTATTGGTCAATTTCCAGGTGTCAAAAGAACGAAGGAAAGCCGATGGACGGGCAATGATCCGGGCACCTTTCTTCCCCATAATCCTTGCGAGTTCGGAAAAATCTCCATCAAAACAAATCATCATTCCGATTTTACCTATATCAGTATCATAGACCTCCACCTTATCTCCGGGGATGGTCCATTCCTGTTCGGTGGGAAAAGGATGCACTTTTCTGTAAACTCCCACCACTTCACCGGCGCGATCTATTAAAACCGCAGAATTATAAACTTTGTTGTCGGGACCGCGCTCATAGGTGGGCCAGATAACATGTAAATTAAGTTTTTTTGCCATTTTCTGAATTGGGGCTGTTGTTTTTCCGGGTATATCATCGACCAGATCATGCAACTGTTTTGCTTCCAGACCGGTTGCAAATCCAGTGGTCACTGTTTCCGGAAAAACAACCAGATCGGCCGAATACTCCTCGCTGGCTTTTACCAGCCAGTCGATTCCTTTTTCAATATTATATTCAATATCCGACGCTTTACTCTCCATCTGAACTCCACAAATAGTTACATCGTCCATCTATAACACCTCATCAATGGTTTATTAACTCCTGAATTGAATTTAATTCAGCTACTGGTCGGCGCCGGTTCTTCTTCTGCTGGCTCCTCTCTGTCCTCCTTAATGGTTTTCCTTTCGTCCTCGGTAAATACCAATTCACCATCACGATAGGCGACATGCACCGCACTACCCTCGGTAAATTTCCCATGCAGAATAGCCTCCGCCAGCGAATCCTCAATACGTCGCTCGACAGTCCTCCTCAACGGGCGGGCTCCATAATCAGGATCATACCCTTTTTCGATTAAGAAATCTTTAGCGGCATCTGTGAGATGCAGGGTAATCTGTTTGTCAGAAAGCCGTTTTTCCACATCATCAAGCATCAACTCAATAATTTGCTTCAGATCTTTTTTCTCAAGCGAACGGAAGACAATTATCTCATCAAGACGGTTGATAAACTCGGGGTTGAACTTGCGCTTGAGTTCTGTCATCGCCCGGTCTTTCATCTCCGAATACTCCAGGGCTTTTTCTTCTCCCGCTTTGAATCCCAACTCGCCTCCACCGGTAATCTCCCTGGCCCCAACATTGGAAGTCATAATAATAATAGTATTCTTAAAATCTATCTCGTGACCGATGTGGTCGGTCAATACGCCGTCCTCAAAAATCTGCAGGAGAATATTATAAACGTCATTATGGGCTTTCTCGATCTCATCGAGCAGAATAACCGAATAGGGATTTCGCCGCACCTGCTCGGTCAACTGGCCCCCTTCTTCGTAACCAACATAACCCGGAGGAGCACCGACCAGTCGTGATACGGTGTGTTTTTCCATAAACTCACTCATGTCAACGCGAACAAGATGCTTCTCATCACCAAAAAGCAACTCGGCTAATGTCCGGGCACATTCGGTTTTTCCCACTCCGGTGGGGCCCAGGAACATAAAACTACCTACGGGCCGATTGGGATCTTTTAAGCCGGTGCGGGCACGACGGATCGCTCTGCTTAAAGCTTTGACCGCCTCATTTTGATCGACCAGCCGCTTGTGAATTTCATCCTCCATCTGCAGCAGTTTTTCCTGCTCTTTCTGGGTGAGTTTAAAGACCGGGATACCTGAAATATCGCTTATCAGACGGGCAATATCTTCCTCGTTTATTTCCGGCGTCTCGTTGCCGTTTTCCTCATGCCAGACTTCTTTTTTAGATTCGAGCTCGTCTTTCACTTTCCGCTCCCGATCACGCAGCGAGGCGGCCCGTTCAAATTCCTGCGAAGCCACAGCATCGCTTTTTTCCTCCTGGACTTCCGACAGTTCTCGTTCAAGTTCCCTTATTTCACGGGGAGGCATGGAAGTGTTCAACTTGGCACGGCTTCCCGCCTCATCAATAATATCGATCGCTATATCCGGCAGGTAACTGTCCGAAAGATACCGGTGTGTGAGCCGGGCGGCTGCCTCCAGGGCCTCGTCGGTATAAGTTATATTATGATGTTCCTCATACTTGTGGCACAAACCCTGCAGGATATCAATTGTATGATCAACGGAGGGTTCATCCACGTTTATGATCTGAAATCTTCTTTCCAGGGCCGCATCCTTCTCGATATATTTGCGGTATTCATCAAGAGTCGTGGCACCTATACACTGAATCTCTCCCCGGGCAAGGGCCGGTTTCAAGATATTGGCAGCATCAATCGCACCCTCCGCACTTCCGGCCCCCACAAGTGAATGCAATTCATCAATGAAAATTATAAACTCATCTGAAGAGCGTATTTCCTCGATAATTTTTTTCAACCGTTGTTCAAACTCTCCCCGGTATTTTGTTCCGGCAACTACGGCCGCCAGGTCCAGCGCAAGCACCTGCTTGCCATACAGAACCTCCGGGACATCGACAGCCACTATTTGCTTGGCCAGCCCCTCGACTATAGCCGTTTTACCAACTCCGGGTTCCCCGATCAAGACAGGGTTATTTTTCTTGCGTCTCGACAGGATCTGAATCACTCGTTCTATTTCTTTTTTTCGACCAATAACCGGATCCAGTTTGTCCTGGCGGGCCAGTTCGGTCAAATTACGGGAAAATGATTCCAGGGTTGGCGTTCCCGAGCCTTTTTTCTTACGACGACGGGAACCCTTCTGGGATTTTTTCTCACTGGAAGGCACAACATAGCCGTATTCCAGTCCGTATTCCTCCCCCAGTATTTCCATCAACAGTTTTTTGACATCCTTGGCCGAAACGTCATAATCGTGCAGCAATTCAACCACCCGACCCTGGCCTTCCTCGGCCAGACCAATCAGCAGATGCTCGGTGCCTATATAATTATGGCCCAATTCGCGGGCACTTTTCTCGGCAAGTGAAAGAGTCCGTTTTAACCTCTGGGAAAAATCAGGCTGCATCTTACCGGCGGTACCCACTCCTTCTTCAATCCGGTGTTTTATCTCTCCCAACAAATCTTCTGGAGACATACCCAGCTCCTGCAGGATTTCAATTGCAATACCATCCCCGAGTTCCAGCAGAGCAATAAACAGATGCTCCGGGTCAACCTCACCAAACCCGCGCCGGCGGGCCACTTCTTTCGATTTTTTTAACGCTTTTCTCGCTCTATCAGTGTGATTCTCAAACAATACACTTCACCTCTCGCAATCGCGATCTGTTAGTAATTTTCTCCGGGGCTGTTCTAACAACCCGCTACAATACTATACTAAAACTCGCCGGCACAAAAGCCGGTCAGATTACCAGAATTAAATTTTATCAGATTTTCAAGTCACAGGTAAGACCCACAAACCAGTTGATCCTGTTAAAATTTTCTAAATCACCAGAAATTAAATCTATCCTTAGTTTTGTTTCCCTTACTGGACTTCACCTGTTTTAACTTATTTTTCCAGTCTATTATTCCCGGAATACGTTTTGTGATTTCAGGTGTTTGATAAGGGAATTATTTTTTGGCCATTTATCCTGTTCTTATCCCAGTTTGTCCAGTTCCTTTTGTATTCTTTCGGCCCGGTAATAATCCCGTTCATTTTCTTTGAGGTTTTCATCCAGACTGTATTCCAGATGACCGGGCTGAATTAAAAATAAAAGTCCATCAAGGTCAAGGTAATCAATACCCTCCGGAATTATCCCCCGGCCCACACCCAGACGGCACAAAGAGAGCAAATTTAAAGCTTCTTCGGTTGGAATCCGCCGGCAATATTTCAGAATCCCGTAAGACCGGCCAATTTTATCCTCTATTTCTCTCACTGAATTGGAACCTGCAAACAAACTGCGACGGCTTCGGCGTTCCTGCTCTACTATCTGTTCAGTTACCCGGACCAGGGTCTGACACAAATCGTAATCCGAACGCCCCAGAGTGACCTGATTGGAAAGCTGAAAATAAAACCCCTGGCTGCTGCTTCCCTCACCGTAAAATCCGCGCACTGTCAAACCAAGATTAGATATCGCATTTAACACTTTGTTTACCTTTTTTGTCAAAACAAGTCCCGGCAGATGAAGCAAAACTGATGATCGCAAGCCAGTTCCTATGTTTGTCGGGCAGGCGGTCAAATAACCCCAGTTTTCATCATAGGCAAAACGAAGTTTAGTACTTAATTTATTCACCAGCTCACCTGCTTTTTCATGCAACTCTTCGAGACGGTTACCGCCGGCCATCATCTGCAGACGAAGATGGTCCTCCTCGTTAATCATAACTCCCGGCGATTCACCGGGAGCATAAATCAGACCCGAACAACTGCTGTTCAAAAGTTCTGAGGTGGCCAATCTTCTTTCAAACAACACGTTTTTTTCAACCGAATCTATTTCCTCAAGATGCAGACTATAATTTTCGGAGGGGATAAGTTCCGTAACTGCCTCTTCTATATCCAGGCGGACATGCGAGAGTTCATCTTCATCGCAGCGGCCGGGGAACGGATAATCGACCAGGTTGCGGGCAAAACGAATCCGGCTGCTTATAACGACATCGCGGTGTCTTGTTTCGCCTTCCAGCCAGGGGACTGTCTGGCGGGTATCAATCTGAATTGGCATTAACCAGATTCTCCTTCAATTCGGCAATTCTATCGCGCAGAACTGCCGCCTTTTCATAATTTTCTTCTTTAATGTGTTTTTCCAGTTCTTTTTCAAGTATCTGTATTTTTCGTGCCATGGATAGTTTTCCCAGTTCTTTACTCTCGGAACTGTCGTCCTCGTGGCTGCTTGCGCCGTGTATCCTTTTGATTAAAGGCTCCAGCTTCTTACTGAAAGCCGAATAACAGTTCGCACAGCCCAGACGGCCGCTATTACTGAACTCATCAAAGGTCAACCCGCACTGACTGCACTGCATCGTCTCCCGTTCATCAAACATAGAAGCAATAAGCCCGGGAACTTTACCGGGGCTTGTGTCGTCTTTCTTACCGTTTTCAAGCTCATCGGCACATTTTTCGCATAAATGTTTGTATTGAACATCAAATCCATTGTTAATAGTAATCTGATGAACAGTAGCCGGAGCTTCACCACAATGCTCACATTTCATAATAACACCCAGTTTTTTTATAGGGTTAGCTAAATCTTGCTGTACAGCCACACTTTTCCCTGAATTTATCACAGTATTAATTCTATCAAAAAATAGGAAATCGGGCTAACCGATTATACTCCGGAGGTCGCGGAAATTAATAACCAAATACAGAAAAACCCGAGAAAAAAATTAAATTTTTGCGCCCTCACTGGCAGCGCGTCGGCGAAATTCTTCAATCAATTTACCTGCTGACGGGCCCGGCTTACCGCCGCTGATTAAGCGACCGTCTATCTCAACCACCGGGAGTACCTCCGCGGCGGTTCCGGTAACAAAACATTCATCCGCTACATAAAGATCATAACGGTTGAGAGGTTCCTCTCTGACTTTAAACCCCCCGTCACGAGCAACCTCCATCAGGGTTTCACGGGTAATTCCTTCCAGAGCCCCCATGTAGGGAGGCGGTGTTCTGAGCACTTTTCCGGGTTCAACAATAAAAATATTATCTCCCGTACATTCAACGACATACCCGCTTTCATTGAGTATTATCCCTTCCTGCATACCCGCCTGCCTGGCTTCCATTTTGGCCATTATGTTATTCAGATAATTAAGCGACTTGACGCGGGGGTTAAGGGCTTCGGCTTGATTTCTACGGGTGGGAACGGTGACCAGTTTTAAACCCTTCTGGTAGGCTTCCTCGGGGTACAACACGATATCAGCCGCTATTATAAAAATGGTCGGGGTCGAACATTTATCGGGATCAAGTCCCAGGTCCCCCACTCCCCGGGTCACAACAAGGCGGATGTAGCCGCTGGAAATATCATTCTCACGGCAGGTTTCAAGGACTGCTTCGACCATTTCCCGCTGGCTGAGGGGAATATCCAGTTTCATCACTTTGGCTGATTTATAAAGCCTGTCAATATGTTCTTCCAGTTTAAAAACTACCCCGTCATAGGCCCTTATACCCTCAAAAACTCCATCACCGTATAACAGGCCATGATCAAAAACACTAACTGTAGCCTCGTTTTCAGGAACAAACTCTCCGTCCATCCAGATAGTCAAACCAGCCATAATAAAATCGCTCCCTTTTCGTCAGATATCATTTTTCCAAATACAATTTGTCCACATAACATTTTACACATTCTATCCAAAAATCAAAACCGATAAATACAGTTCCGAGTTCATCGTTCATAAAAACAGTTCATAGTTAATAGTTAAAACCAGAAATCAAACCCTGTTTTACCACTGAGTCAAATTCAAAACATTTTTACCACAGAGGTCACAGAGGTTCACAGAGTAAAAACCAAACCCTTTAAAATATTTTTTTGACCGTTATCCTGTCCATCCTGTTAATCCCGTCCAAATAGCCGTTGCCTTTGATTTCCTGGTTTCCCCTTGTCCCCCCTTCTCCCTGTCTTCTTGTCTGTCTTCCCCTCCGTTCCTCCCCTCATCCACTCTTCGTTTCCTACCGTTGCTCCTCCATCCCCCGAACCGGACTCCAGAGATGTTAACGCTAAAGTTGTTTGTGATTTTGAATTTAACAGTTGCTCAAGCTCTCTGGTTCTCATGCTCTGCCTTTTCCTCCCCTCATCCACTCATCCGCTCTTCTTTTCTTTCCCTTGTCCGCTGCTACTCCCCCGTTCTCCATTTTTTTATTTCATAAATACTGCCCAGAGAACCGGCCAGCACGGAGTCGTGGGTAGCAACCAGTATCCCCGCATTTTCCTCTCGAGCCAGTGGCAATAGTAAATCCATAAGTTTTTCACTTGATTCTGTATCAAGGTTGCCGGTAGGCTCATCAGCTATCAGAAGCACAGGTTTATGCATTAAAGAGCGCACCACAGCAACCCGCTGACGTTCTCCCGTTGACATTTCACCGGGACGGGAATCAGCTCTTTTAGCAGATAAACCAAGACATTCCATTAACTCCTTAAACCGGGCCCATATTTTATCTTTTGACCATCCGCAGCCGCTCAAAACCACAGCCAGGCGACAGTTTTCCCAGAGAGTAAGATCCGGCAGCAACAAAGACTCTTGAAATACAAACCCCAATCGCTGACCTCGCAGTAGGGCGCGCTCACCAAGGGAAAGAGAGTAAACTTCATCTCCATAGAGTTTGAC
This sequence comes from uncultured bacterium, assembly GCA_964440635.1. Classification (GTDB taxonomy): domain Bacteria; phylum T1Sed10-126; class T1Sed10-126; order T1Sed10-126; family T1Sed10-126; genus CAYTSZ01. The sequence continues at coordinate 3,556 of CAYTSZ010000041.1, read as the reverse complement.
TACGCCTTCGCTGGGTTCGCGCATGGTTCCCAGGATTTCCAGCAGCGTAGTCTTGCCGACTCCCGAAGGCCCCTGGACCGCCACAGATTCACCTTGTCTCAGGGTGAAATTAACATCCTGCAGTATCGGGTGACCTTCCTCATAGGAATGGGCCACATTTTTTGCTTCCAGGACAACTTCAGCCATACCTGAGCACCTCCGCCGGATCTATTTTCGAGGCTTCCCAGGCCGGATAAAATGAACTGACAAACCCAATTCCCAGGGAAACCAGCGCAATCCAGAGCAGATGCAAATAACGTACATTTATCGGCAGGTTAGTCATCGGATAAGCCGCCGGGAGACGGAAAACAAAAACATTTTCTAACAGATAAGCTCCCGTTAGTCCCAGGCCAAATCCCAGCAATATCCCGAGCGAGGTAATCAATAAGCCTCCACTCAAAAATAAAGTAAGTATAGTTTTCGGGCCTGCGCCCATCGACATCATCATCGCAATCTGTTTACGCCTCTGCAGTATGGAAAGAACCATCATACTCAAAATATTTATAGCGGCCACCAGCACTATTAAAACCAGGACAACAAAATAAACTTTTTCTTCCATCTTAAGAGCTTCAAATATCGCCGGATTGGCCTCTATCCAGGTCACAAGCCTATAATCATCAGAAAATTTTTCCTCTAATTCCTGTTTCAACTGGTTGGCTTTGAACCGATCCTTTATCCATATTTCTCCGTAGGAAACTTTCCCTTCGGGAACGGAGAAAAGACGCCGGGCGGTGTCGACCGAAACAAGACCCAGGAACTGATCGACATCCTGGAATCCGGTCTCCAGAGTGTCTTTCAATTTCATCTTTTCGCCGCCGGGTAAAATTCCAAAAGGTGTCTGCTGGCCGCCGGGATGGATAACAATAACTTCATCGCCGGGGATCAACCACAGACTCCGGGCCAGCATCTGACCGAGATAAAGTCCCTCCTCCGGCGGTTGATCCAGGGGGAGACGTCCCGGCTTCCAGTCGGTGAAAGCCATCACCCGTCCTCCCTGATATTGCTCGTCTTTGGTTTTGAAGAGCACTTCCCCCTGTATAACACCAATTGTTTGGGTTACCTCGTCGCGATCTTCAAGTTTCTTTTTTAATTTATCAATATCAAGATGACGCGGCGTGTTTGTATAAACTCTAAGCGGACTGTAGATCCCGACCAGTTGCTCCTGCAGGGTCATTGAAAATCCGTTCATCACTGCCAGGGTTATAACCAGCGTCGCCACTCCAACGGCAATACTGAGCAGGGCAAAAACCGTAAGCCAGGGCAGCACTCCCACATCCTGGGAACGGAAAAGAAACCTGAAAACTATCCTGAATAAGAAAAACTTGCCGCGTCGATCCATAAAATTACTGTTCCTTTCGAGGCTGCAACAGTGGAAATAATATAACGTCTCTGATACTTGTCGCACCTGAAATTAGCATAACCAGCCGGTCAATCCCTATCCCGAGACCACCGGCGGGTGGCATACCGTACTCCAGCGCTTCTACAAACGGTTCGTCTATTTCTCCGCCGTCCTCAACCTGACCCTCGAAATTTTTTCGCTGAAGCAGAGGATCATTTAATTCACTGTAAGCGTTACCGATCTCCAGTCCACCGGCAAATAGCTCGAATCTTTCACAGACCCCTTCTTTATCCCGGTGCGGCTTGGCCAGCGGGGAGACTTCTGCCGGAAACTCAGTTATGAAGGTCGGTTTTACCAGTTCGCCCTCTATCTCCCCTTCAAAAATTTCCAGGATCTGGGCACCGGAACTGCTTTTTTCTTCCAGTTCTATCCCCGCTTCTACTGCCTGCTGGTATATTTCAGAGGCGGACTGAGAAAGAGAAACTTCCAGCCCGGTATGTTCATTCACAATCTCCAGCAGCGGGTATCTATCCCAGGGAGCAGACCAGTCAATTTCTTTACCATTAAATTCAGTAACGCTACCACCGCTGATCTCTTCTGCAATATGAGCGCAAATCTGTTCGGTGAGATCCATAATATCGTAGTAATCAGCATAGGCCCAGTAAAGTTCCATCATCGTAAACTCGGGATTGTGCCGGGTGGATATCCCTTCATTTCTGAAATTACGATTCACTTCAAATACTTTTTCAAAACCACCGACCAGAAGACGCTTTAAAAACAGCTCCGGAGCAATCCGGAGATAAAGATCAAGATGCAGAGCGTTATGATGGGTCTCAAACGGCCGGGCGTCGGCGCCTCCGGCCATCTTCTGCATCATGGGAGTTTCCACTTCCAAAAAACCTCTATCTTCCAGACCCCGCCTTAAAAGAGACACTATCTTACTGCGCATTTTAAAAACGTCTTTAACCTCGGGGTTGGAAATCATATCCAGACTGCGTTTCCTGTAGCGCAGTTCCTTATCCTGAAGACCGTGGAACTTTTCCGGCAGAGGTCTCAAACCTTTGCTCAACATTTTTACCTCGCGGGCAACAACCGTTATCTCGCCCTCACCGGTTTCAAACAGTCCCCCGCGGATGCCCACAATATCTCCCACGTCCCACAAATTTTCAAACTGTTCAAAATCATCACTGTCATCAAGATACTTCCCGGAAAAATATACCTGGATCTGTCCTTCCTCATCCTGCAGATCAGCAAAAGCAGCCGAACCGTGAAGCCGGCGGGTCATGATCCGCCCGGCCACACTTACTTCCGGCCCTATTTCTTCCTCACCGTCCGGATCAAATTTTTCCTTCGCACTGACACTGCTGTCGGTGGGTTCAAATTTATACGGGTAAGGATCTATACCCTGTTCCCGCAACTGTTTTAATTTCTGACAACGAATTTCAAAAAACTCATTACTCTCATTATCATTACTCATAAAAAACCTATTCCTCCAGAATTAAATTCAAGTTCATTCAACTGCGCCCCCTATTTTCTCACAAATCGCCGCAAGAAAATAGTAACTCGCCTCCCCCCGACCCGGGCAACCAATTCAAATAAAAGATTCAAGCAAACCACCCCCCCAAAATAACAGAAAACAAATTCTACCACAAAGACCAATAAACCACCAAATTATGTTAATAAAAATGTTTGCAGTCAAAACAAAGATAGTTTAACGCAGAGGCGCAAAGGCGCAGAGAAAACACAACACCAGATACACTGTAATTATTTTTGATTAGTTTCAACCTAGAACCTGCGACCTGTAACTTGCAACTGTTTTGTTCACAGAGTAAAAAATCAAAACCTAAAAATATTTTTTGACATGATTTACAGGATTAACTGGATAACTTCAAATCCAGAAACTCCAAACCACTCCGTTTTTTTGAGCACTGGTAACAGCGCCTACTCGAATATTATTCGAGTAGTTAAAGGGGATTAGAAGCATTAAAAATTAAATCGATTTCATTTTTACTGCTTCCAATTCCCTCAATCAAAAAAAAAACAGCTCCTTCAAACCAACCCCTGTATTGCTTTTGATTTACATCCTGTCCATCCTGTTAATCCTGTCAAAATAGCCGTTGACTTTGATTTCGTAGTTTCCCCTTGTCTCCCCTTCCCCCTGTCTCCTTGTCTGTCTTC
>CAYTSZ010000040.1:0-13252 GCA_964440635.1 uncultured bacterium | reverse complement strand
TGAGAAAACAAGATGTGATACATCCTCAATCTCTCAGAATCGCTCAATTTAGGTAAAACACAGTTCATTGTTTGCAGTTTAGAGTTTATAGTTAAAATCAAAACATTAAGTCAAACCCTGTTTTGACTTTGAATTTGCCTTTCTCTGCGTCTTTGCGCCTTTGTGTTAGAATAGCCGTTGATGTTGATTTTTCGCCCTGTCGCCTTGTCTCCCTTTCTCCTCTTCGTTTCTTTCCTTTGCCGCTATTCCCCGTCTGTTTTACAGAGAAAGTATATTTCTATATTCGCTCAAGCACGGCCACGCATTCTAAGTGTTTTGTCTGGGGGAAGAGGTCCAGGCCCCGGATTCTTTTCAGACGGTAGCTTTTATCGCATAAAGCCGCCAGGTTGCGAGACAGGCTGTCCGGGTTGCAGCTTACGTAGATTAGCTGCCGGGGGGGATTGGCGAGAATCTGTTTCAATACTTTTTTCTGAAGCCCGCTGCGGGGAGGATCGACGATGAGGCTGGTTCCCTCCTCGGGAGTTCGCTCGAGCAATTTATCCAGTTCATTTTCGGTTTTACCGGCTATTACCCTCATGTTATCCAGTCCGAGGTTCTTCTTGTTTTTTCTGGCTGCCTCAACGGACAGGGGATTTTCTTCTATGGCGATAACATTTTTGGCTTTACTGGCCGAAAAAAGACTGAATGCCCCGACCCCGCAGTAAGTTTCAATTAAAACATCCGGTTTGTGTTCACCTACCGGGATGGCAACCTCCTCGATCAGTCGTCCGATCATCGGGGTGCTGCCCTGCCAGAAAGCGTGGGCGGGCACCATAAGCCGGGTTGGTTCTTTGCTGAAAGGATCTGTTATTTCTTCGTTGAGCCATTTGGTTTCGGTCTCGGCTATCTGTTCGGAACCAACGTAAACTTCCCCGCAGCTTGAACCGCGGATCATTACATTATTTATATCCTGCTGCATGTATTTTTCAAAATGTTCTTCCCGCAGTTCGGCCAGTTTATCTTCAACGACATCAATACAGACCGGGCACTCAGTATTCTGAAGGATTTCAATTCCGCCCACCTTCCAGAAACCAGGCTCACCGGGGCCGTGCAGTTTTATAGTGTTTCGGTAATGGTAGGGCGTTGGCGAGGGGATTATTTTTTCAAATAGAGTGCAGAACTCTGGGTTCTGGCGTTCCAGAAATTTAAAAGCCCGTTCTTTTTTCAGTTTCAGTTGACTTTCATAGGACATATGCTGAAACTGACAGCCGGCGCAGAGTTTAAAATGTTTGCAGTCGGGTTTGGCCCGCTGTTCATCCGCCTTGATAATATTTTCAGGGATAGCAATTATCTTTGATTTCCATTCCTTTAGGATCTTACATTCTATTTTTTCACCCGGCAGAGCGGCAGGAACCAGGACTTTTTTCCCCTCGTGGCGTCCGACCCCCAGATACTTATTGTTGAACTTTTCAATTTTAACTGTAATAAGCTTTTCATCAGCCATAGTCGATCATTTTATCCTTTCTGTTAATACCTGAGTTGAGCGATTCTGAGAAATTGAGGATGTATCACATCTTGTTTTCTTAAATGAACTTTATTAATCCCGGGAAACTTATTTTACAGGAGTTAATAGGTTCCTGAGTGATTTCTTCAACAGTAATATTCTTTATCCATTTGTCGGCATCATAAGAGTTATTTAAACCTCGGAGGCAAGCGTACAAACGCAGCCTTTTGTGCATTCATAGATTTTTAATTAAAAAAATTATCGGATTAACTTAGAATTCAATGGTAAAATCTATTTTCGCCACAAATGATAAACGGGCAAAAAGATAACTACACAGTCAATTCGGCATGCCACACTCCACGTAATTAAGTATTATTTTTGTGATTTTATCCTGGTTATCAACTATATCCCGGAGAGTGATATCAACCGGTGACCCACAGGCTTCCTTTATTTCATCAGTGAGCGGGGCTTGATCTATAACATCATTGTCGTAGGGGAACTGAAGTTCTCCTTCCGTTGAAACTGTGAGGAAGGTGGCCTCCTCACCTGTGTCCGGTTTGACAACGGAGAATTGTAAAATACCATCATTGACTGCTATATAGGGGGCAGGCCGGGTTCCTTCCTCAAAATCCTCGCGCTCGGTTAATGAATTGATCTTCTGCAGCAGCCGGGTCTCCAGGTCCTTGAGAAATTCGACCGTCCCCTCGCCGGCGTTGTTTTCGAGTTGATGAAAAAAGGTTGGTTTGTCTTCTGCGGGCATGAGAAACCGACCACCCTGTCCGGGAGAATATATTTTCTTTTATTCTGTCTCTTTGCTATCTGATATATGGAGTATTACATACGAGGGCGTTCAGTGCAGTAGTTTTGGGAGTGATTAAGTGATTGGGTGATTGAGTAACATCAAAGTCAAACACCTCTGGATTCCGGGGCGGGGGGCGGCAGAATAGGATAGCCTAGGAATTAGCTAGGAAATTCAGCTTCCTAGTTGTTTCCGTATTGTATAAAAGGCATTCGGATCCGTTGGTGAATCAGCATGTCTTATTAAGATCTCTTTATTCTTTACTAACGACCGTAATTTTTTACGGGCTGTTCGCTTAGTCTTTCCAATTAATTGTGTGGCTTCATCCGCAGCAGAGGATAAAACGGACAAGGTGACAGGACAAGGAGCAATAGCAACAGCAAAATCAAAGTCAATGTCAATGGCTTTTTAACACAAAGGACACAGAGGAATTCAAAACATTTTAATAGGGAAACTTCAGCATCAATATCAAAACCAGGTTTAACACAGAGGGCACGGAGGGGGAAGCGTCGAAGATGCGTTACTGTAAGGTGATGTGTTTTTATAAAGATTAAGTTTAGGTGATTTTCATATATTCTGATTTCCCGCTTTTGGCTCCCAATTTATTATAATCTTAGAAATTTTATTCACTATGTTTTCCATATTATTTGACTCTATTTGAAATTCTTTCCTTTGATTAGCATCGATTATTATAACTGTGGCTTCATACCCAGAATCCTTTTTGTTAATTTTACCAATGACAATAAAATCTTTTTTCAGCTTTTTAAACCAGTTTGTTAATGTACTCTGCCCTATTCTGTTTTCTAACAAATAACGCTCGACACGATCATTCCTATCGTATACTGTAGCCTCATGTTCTGAATTTTCATCAATTTTATTTATTATCATATCCATATTAAACTCCATCTGATCTTCAACCTGCCAGTGAAGTAATCCGATATCCCGGGGCTCAAAAAATGATGGCAGCTCTTGGAGGATATTTTTTTCTTCTTTTTCTTTATACTCACGCTCCTCAACCGTTTCGTACTCTTTTTCAGGGGAATATACTTTTTTTGAATCTGTAGGTGGCTGAAAACTATAAATAATCCCCAGATTAGTAGATGACAGTTTTGTTTCTATTTCAATATCATTTATTGTTTCTTCGACTTCGCCTAATACAATATATTCCGCAAAACCTTTTAAATTCGATAAACCAAGATCCATCTCAACACCCACGCCGTAGGAAGGTTCAACCCATTGAGCTTTTTCGGTAGCGTGCCCATAAGAAGTTGATAAATTTGCTTCTTCATACCCGAGGGTAAAACCCAATAAGCAATATGGTTGAATAATATAATTTGATGCTGTTAACTTAGTCAGGGCTGATACATACGCAAGGTCGTACTCAAACTTAATCTGATCCCACTGTCCCCAATAGTAATTATAATAATTAGACGTTTCACTGAACCCAGATGTGAATCCTATTCTAGATTCGAACCCCAAAAAATCATTTGCTTCATACCCTGTACGAAGTTCGAAATTAGAAAATTCCCAGCTCGCCGAGCTATTATCCATAGTAATTTCAGCTTCAGTTTTTCCTCCGGCAAGACTGAAATAACTTATGCCCTTTGAATTATAATCAGACTTTTCATTTTCCCGATTAAAATAATGATCCCTCTCCTGGTAATCTCTATTATAATCAGTGGCATTGGCGATATTAAAATTTAAAAACAAAAACATATTAATACACACAAAAATAAACACTCTTTTCTGACCCTTATTATTAAATTTAAATTTACCACTCCCCAAAAGAAATATTCTATTTCACATTTTTATAATATTCAGATTATAAGTAGCCCTCGTCCTGGTAAACAAGGTATACCCCACTGACCCCACTGGTTCATAAACCATGGAGGAAGCTTATTGTCGCTTTCTGGCTATTACCAGGAAAACAAGTTACTTCCGTGACACGGCACCGAAGTATTCAAAAACAACGCGAAAAGAATCTGGAAAAAGAATTTTGTTAACCACAAATTAAAACAAACAACTCCCTGAGCGTATCTTATTTGTTTAGTGAATCCAGTTTATACCTAAATAAATCCTCGTGCAAGAAACTCTTTTTGCTTTTACTGTATGGTTTTTTCAAAAGGCACCTCCTCCGTCCCTCTTCTTCCAATAAATTTACATCTAAGAGGGGTGTAGAGGGTGTTAATCCTATTTTCTCTTTTTTTGTTGTCTTTCTTTTTGCTTTTTCACCATATTCGGAGAAAATGTTCTTTCCTGTTCTATCGTTCTAAAAATGTTCATATATCGTTCATAACTGTACACTTTCCCGCGCTGGCGGCCGGTTATTTCTTTTACCAGGCTGCTCTCTTTAAATTTAGAAATGATTTCTGCCGCTGCATTGTAGGACACAGCAATATCTTCGGCCATTTGATTAACTGTAAACTTGGGACGCGCGTAAAGCTGTTCTAATCCGGCAATTAAATTTTTTGAACGTCGATATTTACCTTCTATTTTTTCCCGGTCTACTTCATACAATTTCCGGGTCATTTCAACTGTTCTGGCAACCCTCCGGGAAGTTGAGTATAACCCTTCCACATAGAACTCGTTCCAGCTCTCCCAGTCCCCTTTGTATCGAGCCCTGGACAATCGGTCAAAATATTCTGATTGATTGTTTTTGAAATATTCACTTAAATAAAAGACGGGGTGTTCAAACAAATGGTCGCTTTTAAGTATCAGAGGAACCAGCAATCGGCCCAATCGTCCATTACCGTCTAAAAACGGGTGAATCGTTTCAAACTGCACATGAGCAATCCCGGATTTAATCAGCACCGGACAATCGCTCGAATGAATAAATTTGTATAGATTGTCCATCAATTCATCAATTTTTTGCGGTGGAGGCGGAATATGCACCGCCTCACCAGGACCCAGCCTCGGATCGCCGACGTAATTTTGAACAGCACGAAATTCCCCGGGTTGTTTGTCTTTACCCCGAACATTTCCTTCCATTAAAATTCTATGAAGTATTTTTAATAATCGAGTAGAAATCGGAAGCTCATTCATTTTTTCAAAACCGGCATCAATAGCACTGATGTGATTTTCAACTTCCTGAAGGTCCTTTATTTTTTCTGAAGAAAAAATGTCTTTACCATTCCGTTTCGGATCGGTTACAATCGCCTCGGCTATTTCAAAATCAAGAATTTCTTCCATCGTTGTCTCAATGCCTTCAATATCAGAGCTTCGCGACGCCTCATAGCGTACATACATGGCAACAAATTTTTCATGAAAAGGGAGATTTTTAATGGTTTGATTGATTTCCCCCAGCGTATGATTGGTATCCGTTAATCGTTTTACAAGCGATGGCGGATATTCAATATCCGGTTTCGGAGGCAATTCTCCCGGAAGAAAAGCCTTAGCCTTTTTCCCATATACAGAAGAAACAAATCGTCCACTGTCCTGACGTTCCATGATTTCCTCCAATAATAACCCCGGTTGCTTCAATTATACAACCAAACTGAAATAAACTCAATTTTTATTTCAGTTTGACTATAAAACTGAAATAAGTCTGATTATTTCCCAATGCAGAAGTTTGAAAATATCTCATCGAGTATATCGTCGGTGGTTATTGTGCCGGTGATTCTGGCGGTGGCTTCGGAAGCTTCTCTCAGGTCTTCGGCTATCAGAACCGTATCACGGTTTTCATCCAGACCCTCCAGCGCTGCTTCGATCGCTTTGCTGGCAATCTCCAGTTGATTAATATGACGCTGTTTAGTAATCAGGGGAGATTCAACCCGGATATCTGTTTTTCTTACTCTGTCCAGCATTAATTTTTTTAATTCTTCCAATCCTTTGCCATTATGGGCACAAATTCTGCAGTCCGGTTCAATACCGTATCTTTTTTCGAGATCCTTTTCACTAAAATTAAGATCAAGATCCGTTTTGTTAATAACTGTCAGGTGATTTTTATTGGATGCCAGTTTTTTTATGTAGTCGTCCTCTTCGTTCAGTGGGCGGCTCTGGTCGAGAAGAAAAATAACAAGTTCGGCCTCATGGATGGCTTTTTCACTGCGTTCTACTCCGATTGTTTCGACCTGGTCGGTTGCATTTCTGATCCCTGCCGTATCATGGAGTAAAAACGGGATACCCTCTACAACAAGCTGGTCTCTAAGAACATCACGGGTGGTCCCCGGCTGGGTAGTTACAATTGCTCGCTGCCGGGCGAGAAGGGAGTTAAAAAGACTTGATTTTCCAACATTTGGTTTACCGACAATAGCGGTATAACAGCCGTCGGAGAGCAGTTTTCCGGTCTGTCCTTCCTGAATAAGTTTTTCTATCTCAGATAATACCTGTTGAAGTTTTGATTTTAGCTTGCTGGCAGGCAGGTCGCCGATTTGATCGTGCTCATCGAAATCCAGCGTTGCTTCCAGCCTTGATCGGCAGTAAATTAAAGTTTCCCGCAGTTGTGAAACAAGGCAGGAAAGCTCGCCGTTTAACTGGCGAGCTTCTGCTTTTAATGCCGCCCTGGAGCGAGCAGATATCAGTCCGGCCACGGCATCGGCCTGGGCCAGATCGATTTTATTATTTGAGAAGGCTCGGCGAGTGAATTCTCCGGGTTCGGCCAGCCGGACGTCATTGTTGGTCAGAATATCCGCCAGCAGTGTATCCAGGAGCAGAGGACTCCCGTGGCAGTTAAGTTCCAGCACGTCTTCGCCTGTATAGGAATTTGGACCGGGGAAGTAGATGACAAGCCCGCGATCCATGATCTGGTCGGCATCCGTTGATTTGAAATCACACAGAGTGGCCCGCCGGGGTTTGGGAGCCAGGGTATCGTCGGAAATTACAGTTTTTGCCGCCGGTAGAGCTTCGGGCCCGCTGATTCTTATAATCCCGACACCGGCCTGTCCCCCTGCGGTAGCAATTGCTGCGATTGTATCTTCTGTTTCAGAGGTCATTTTCAGCTTTTTCCTCGCGGTAATATAACAATTCGCCTGTTTTCTCCCTCGCCTATACTGTGAGCTTTTACGTCAGGAATATCTTCTATCACCTGGTGGATGAGCTGTCGTTCGAGGTCAATCATGGGCTGCAGCTCGATCTCCTGGTTCTCGCGTTTGACCTGTTCGGCAATAAGACGGGCTCTTTTTTCCAGTTCCTCTTTGCGTTCCCGGCGGTATTCTCCGCTGTCCATAATGACCTCCAGGGGTTCGCTGGAATGTTGATTTATCTGCTCTTCCACCAGGGACTGAATTGCATTTAAAGTTTTACCCTGGGGTCCGATAAGTTCGTTGCTGGCCTCCGGAGTAATAATTTCTACATGATATTTTTTGTGTCCGGGTGTTATGTTCAGTGAATAACGGTCTATATTTAATAGATCAAGCATATCTGCCACCAGCTTGCGAATCAGTTCTTCCAGATCTGTACCCTCGGCGGTTAGCTGTACCCGCGCAGGTTCGGTGTTTTGATCGAACAAACCGGGAGTTTCTTCCTGTAATATTTTTATATCCACCTCTGATTTTTCCTTGCCAAGCCGGGTTAGGCCTTCTTCAATTGCTTCCGGTACACTATCGGCTTCAACCACAATAACCTGTCTGGACATTTAAATTCTTAATCTCCTTTAAATAGGTAGTCTGTGTAAGTTCTACTGCCAGAAAGATAATAAAAATATATCAGTCAGCGGAACGGTTTATAAGCCAGTATTGAGCCAGTGTGGCAGCGGAATTGGTCATCCAGTATAAAACAAGTCCGACGGGAAAATTCATAAATATAAAAACAAACATGACGGGCATTACGTAGGCCATCATTTTCTGTTGTCCCATGGCCCCTGATCCACCACCGCTGCCCATAGTCTGTTTTTGCTGTGCGAACATCAGCAGTCCCATCAGAACGGGAAGAATATAGTAGGGATCACGTGCGGAAAGATCGGATATCCAGAACATGAAATTCGCACCCCGCAGTTCAATGCTGTACTGCAGCATCCTGTAGAGCGATATAAAAACCGGCAACTGCAGCAGCATTGGCATGCAGCCCCCGACTGGATTCAGATTGTTTTTTTGATAGAACTCCATCATTCTTTTGTTTAATTCCTCTTTATCGTCTTTATATTTCTCCTGTATTTTTTTAATCTCAGGCTGCAGTTCCCGCATTTTTTGCATACTGGTGAGTCCTTTTTTGGTCAACGGGTATAAAATAAGTTTGATAAAAACACTGAGAAGGATTATTGCCAGACCGTAATTGGGGATAAAAGAATATATCGTATTAAGTCCGTAGAGCATGGGAAGGGCCAGGAATGTAAACCAGCCATAATTCAGGGTTGTTTCCACACCCGGATGAAACTCCTGCAGTTCATAATATTTTTTTGGGCCCAGGTAGAGATCAAAATCGTAATCAATTTCCTGCCCGCTTTTAAGTTCAAACGGTGAGTAGCCGGACCAGGAGACGAATTCGTTTGGCGCGTTGTTGTCCGTATTTCCCAGGTAGATGATATTGAAAGGTTTGTGGGGAACCACCGCCGCAATAAAGAACCGGTTTGCCAGCGATGTCCATTCGAGGGGGCCGCGAGCAAACTGCTTTTTGTCCTCATCGCCGGAAAAAAATGAAGTTATTCCACCACCTCCGCCGGGGGAGAGATATTCCATGTCTCCCTTCTTGCCGTAATAAGCATATATACCATCAAAGCGGGTTTCTTCCTCCGGGATAATTCCGAAACCAGGTCCCCAGGCCAGAGCTCCACCGACCTTGCCGGCAGCGCCAATAGGGAAATCAATGTCTTTGAAAGCAAGAGAACCAGAGGTGGGATTTATTAATCGAATCTTTAGCTGAACCTGATAGGGTTTCTCTCTGTCAAAAGAATATATTTTTTCTATTTTAGCTCCATTTTTCAGGCTGGTTTGAAAACGATATACATTATCTTTTTCTGATTTAAGAAGTGAATAATTGTTCCTGCGGGCAATTGGGGTTGGGTGTGAATTTCCAAAAACCAGCCCGCCGGATTGTTCACCGGCCAGATCGTAAAGCAGAGTATCGTTGTCGAGCCGTTCGTATTCTTTGAGTTGAATTGAGGCCAGCCGTGCACCTCTTCTATCAAAAAAACCTTTAATATGAGGAGTTTCATAGGGAACAGTATCCGTATTTAATTCTACGGTTTCTTCGTTGCGGGTCACAGGTGTCCTGGCGACTGATTTTACTGTTTCGCCGGTTTCAACCGGTTCGGTAACCGCTGTATCGCTAACAGACCCGGTTGAGACTATTTCCCCATTTTCAGGCGGGAGCGGGCTCTCGGCGGGTTGTTGTAAATGTGTGAATATCATTACTACCAGTATTGATAGGCCAATTGCAACTAACATTCTTTTTTCCAAAACAAAAAACCTCCAGTATTTAAAAACAGGGAGCTTTAACAAGTGGGTGTCAGGTATAAATCCTGTAACTCTCCTATGAAATAACAAGAATTAAATGGCGGAGAGGGGGGGATTTGAACCCCCGGTGCCCGTAAGGGCACTCTCGATTTCGAGTCGAGTGCGTTCAGCCGGACTCCGCCACCTCTCCCTTAATTTTTAGCAAACATCTATTATAACAAGAAAAACAGAGCCTGCAGAGACTAATTGGTTGGTTTTGATTTTTACTCGACCGGATCCCAGCCGCCCCTGGAGAAGGGGTTACAGCGCAGGATGCGCCAGACGCAAAGCAGCGAACCTTTAAGCAGCCCTCTTTTTTTTATGGCCTGCCGGCAATATTCGGAGCAAGTGGGACGATACCGGCAGTGAGGCCCCAGAATCGGGGAGATAAATCTTTGATAGAAACCGATCAGCAGATCAATTAATTTTTTCAAATAGATCAGCCCTGTCCAGAAGATCCTCAAGTTCACTGTCAAAATCAGCCCGTGAAAGATTTTTGCTTGCTTTGCGGGTTGCCAGAAATATTAATCTTGAACCCGATTTTACTCGATTTATTTTTAGCCGGAAACTTTCTTTCATCAGTCGTTTGATTCTGTTTCTGGCAACTGCGGATGCGGCTGTTTTTTTAGAAACAATGAATGCTGCCCGGCAGTATTCATTCGGCGAGGAGGCCCGGATCAAATGGCAGTAATTTCCTTCGAAAAAAGTTCCTTCCTCAAAGACATTCTCGATCTCTTTTTGCCGGGTAAGCCGGTGTTTGCGTGGAAGCGTCAGTTCTAAATCAACCCAGCAGGCTTCCGAGTCCACCCATTGCGTCGGGAGGGAGGCCCATGTCACCAAGAGCGTCAGACATTCCTTCAGAAGCTTTTTCGGAAGCGTTCTGAATGGCAGAGACAATCATATCTTCCAGCATTTCAACATCTTCGGGGTCAACTACCTCCGGCTTGATATTGACAGATTTAACATTTCCCTGGCCATCCACGGTTGCGTTTACCATTCCACCCCCGGCCTGTCCGGTGAACTCTTTGTTTTTCAGTTCTTCCTGAGCTCCCTGGACTTTTTTCTGCATCTGTTGTGCCTGTTTGAGAAGTTTTTGCATGTTCATTGTGATCCACTCCCTGTTGTTAAATTAAAGTTCTTATCTTTTTATCTTTTTTACTGAATCAACCTGAAAAATATCTTTTGCCTGTTCCAGCAGCCGAGTATCAGTTTTTTCACTGGGTTGTTTGTTTTTTTGACTTCCAGTTTCCTCGTTTTCGATCATGATTTTAACTGCTGTGTTTTTACCGGTCTTTTCTTCAATCGCTTCCCGGAGACTGCTCAGGTGCTTTTCGTCGCGAAGTTGCTGAACGTGATTTTCCCACCGGGGGTCGAACCAGAAGAAAACGCCATCTTCTTTTTCCTCTACCCGGTTATAATTTCGCAGATAAGCGCGAGTTTGAACCGGAACTGCCTCCAGGATTTCTTCCCAGATGGTATCTGGTTCCCCGGATTGTTTCTCCTGTTTAACTTTGTTAGTAGCTTCTTTTTTCTCTTTTTTCTTTTTGGGCGTTTTTTTTGCCGGCGGAGCTACTTTCTTTTTCACTTCTTGTTTTGCGCTTCCTGCAGCAACCTTTTTGGATTCTGTTTTTTGGGGCCCGGATTTTTTCCGGGGAATAGCTGTCGTCTGTTCCTCTGGTTTCTCTTCCATCTTTTCAAGTCTGTCAATTATTTCGGCCATATTATAACGGGGTCTGCCCTCTATTATCCTGATCAATTCCACTTCCACAAGCTGGAGTCGAAATCGGCTGTGAATCTGGAGTTTATGGTGTAAATCAAGTAATTGGTTAAACATCCAGGTTAGTTCTGTTTCTGTAAAGCGGCTGGCCGTCTCTTTTAAACGGGAGATAAGATGTTCGGGGAGTGACTCGGCCAAGTATTCGCGAGAGGTCTCTTTTTTTATAAGTAAACAGTTGCGCATCATTTCTGCAAGATCTCCTATAAGAGCCATAATATCTTTTCCCTCGTTGATATGGCTGCGGACCTCGTCAATTATTGTGGTACTTTGTTTATCCGCGATAGCTTCAATGAAATCAAGCAGGCGATCATAAGGGGCCAGTCCCCAGGTTTCGCTGACCAGTTCCTGGCTGATAACTTCATCCCCGGCACCGGTGAAATTTATCATCTGGTCTAAAATGCTCTGGGCGTCCCGCAGGCTACCCTCTGCGAATTTAGCAATAAGAAACAGGGCTTCCTTTTCAACGGCTATATCTTCTTTTTCGCAGATTTTATCCAGACAGTCAACGATTGTTTTTTGAGGGATGAGTCGAAAATCAAATCGCTGGCATCTGCTGCGAATGGTGTCCGGTACCTGATCTATTTCGGTAGTGGCGAAAATAAAAATAACGTGATCAGGTGGTTCTTCCAGTGTTTTCAGCAGTGCATTGAAAGCGGAGCGGGAAAGCATATGTACTTCGTCAATAATATATATTTTCATATTGCTGTGAGCGGGAGTGTATTGAACATTCTCGCGCAGAGTTCGTATTTGATCGACGCTGTTGTTGGAAGCTCCGTCGATTTCCATCACGTCGACGTCATTACCCCGGCTGATCTGTAAACAGGAGTCACATTCATTGCAGGGTTCCGCGCCGTTGGGATCCTCGCAGTTTACCGCTTTGGCCAGTAGCCTGGCGGTGGTAGTTTTGCCTATCCCCCGCGGGCCGCTGAAAAGAAAAGCATGGCCCAGGCGGTCATTTTCTATGCTGCTTATAAGCGTCCGGGTAATATGTTGCTGGCCTAGGACGTCGGAAAAATTCTGTGGCCTGTATTTTCTTGCAAGTACTAAATAACTCAAGGTCTTAATAAACCCCCGGAATTTATTGAGAAATAAAATATAAGGACATGCGCTCTGGTGTTGAACTCCGATTGAAGCAAGCCATACTATGGCGAGCCGCTCGGACCAAGTATTCCTGTAACATCGCGACCACTCCTTACCGCTGCTACCTTCCGGTCCTGACGGGGTTCGAAGCGTCGAAATATACAGGGCTCAGTCGTCAGCACGGTCTGCCACAGCGGTCTTACCCACCGAGGCCCGCGACCAGAGCATAAGCTCCGCATAAGCGGTTTTCGGATGCAGGGAACCGCTAACTCCCCGCTTAGCATGCCCTATGTATTTGTTTGTTAAAAACATTATATCTTAATAACCGCCAGGAATTAAGGCCCGGCCACGATAGTAACGATAGATGAGAGTTTTGGCTATTATTGTGCCCCTGAGGAGTGAAAAAAGTTAGAGTTAAAAATAAAAACAAATTGTTTTGCTTTTGACGTTACCCTCTTAAAATATTTTGAATTTCCTCTGTGTCCCTCTGTGACCTCTGTGGTAAAACAGGGCTTGATTTAGGGTTTTTGATTTTAACCGGGAACTATAAACGATAAACTTGAACTGGTTTAGTACGCCCGGCAGGATTCGAACCTGCGACCTACGGCTCCGCAAGCCGTCGCTCTATCCGGACTGAGCCACGGGCGCATAATGATTACTTGAACACTAATATAATATCTCTTCAGGCCCTATTTTACAATACAAATTTTCAGACGGCGGGATGTTTAATTATACGGGGTTAAGAA
>CAYTSZ010000039.1:0-13348 GCA_964440635.1 uncultured bacterium | reverse complement strand
CAAGAGAGCCAGAGAGCTTGAGAAAAAGCAAAATCCAAGTCAAAGGCTATTTTAACGCAGAGGATATGGATTATAGAGTGGATGATGGGAAGAGCGGAGGGGAAGACAGAGCTTGAGAGCTTGAGAGCTTGAGAAAAAGCAGAATCCAAGTCAACGGCTATTTTGACGGGATTTACAGGATGGACAGGATGTAAAACAAAATCAATCAATGTAGAGGTTTATTTAAAAGGGTTGTTTTTTGATTGACGAAATTAGAAGCGGTAACCTGCAACTGTTTTTTCCCCTGGTAAAAAATAGTTGACGTTGAATTTGTTGTTTCCCCTTGTCCCCCTGTCTCCCCCCTCACCTTGTCTGCTTTTCCATCTGTGCCTGTGATGTTGGATTTCTCTCCCGGTCTTGTTTCTTTCTGTGGTTTTTTATTTAAAATAATAACTGTGTATATAATTCGAGAAGAGAGGAAATAATTATGAGTTTTCAATCTAACAGGGGTTGCAAGATACTTATTACTTTTGGTCCGGCAATTGCCGATGAGGAATTACTGCGTCGTCTGATAATCAGGGGGGTCAATGGATTCCGGTTCAATTTCAGTCACGGAAACATAGACGAACATCGTCCCTGGCTGGATAAAATAAGGAAAATATCGAAACAGGAGGATAAAGTTGTTGCCTGCCTGGCTGACCTGCAGGGACCGAAGATACGGTTGGGAGAGCTTGATCGGGAGCCGTTTGTGATTGAAGAAGGGCAGGAAGTGCTGCTTTATCCTACCGGCCGCGAAAAACCTGTCGTTGATCAGCCCGCCCTGCCGGTTTCCTATGAAAAATTACTGGAAGAAGTTGGTTCCGGTGAAGAGGTATATATAAATGACGGACTGGTTCAACTGGAGGTGACTGAGAACACGGAAATTTTCCTGAGAACTGAAGTGATAACCGGTGGCGAACTTTTCAGTCGCAAGGGGGTAAACCTGCCGGGGAGTGATTTGAAAGTTCCAGCCCTGACTGACCGGGACCAAAAAGATCTGGAAGAAATAATAAAAGCTGATTTTGATATGGTGGCCCTCTCTTTTGTCCGCCGGCCCGAAGATCTGAGGCCGGTGCGTAAGCTGCTGCACAAAAGTGATCGCCCCGTGGATCTTATAGCCAAAATAGAATGTCGTCATGCACTGGATAATCTGGATGAAATAATTAAAGAGGTAGAAGGGGTCATAGTTGCCCGCGGTGATCTCGGAGTGGAAATAAGTCCCCAGAGAGTGCCCTATTATCAAAAACAGATAATAAAGAGAGCCAATCGGAGGGGGAGGATAGTGATTACCGCCACCCAGATGCTGGAGTCCATGACCCATAGTCCCCGGCCAACCCGGGCGGAAACATCCGATGTTGCAAACGCCGTGATAGACGGTTCCGATGTAGTTATGCTCTCCGGTGAGACGGCTATTGGTGATTACCCGGCGCGGGCGGTGGAAACAATGGTCGAAATAATACGTGCGACCGAGCAGGATTTTAGTCCCACGCGGGGGAATCTGGATATTGATGCCGCCGGCGAATCAAAAAAATCGGCCGTGAGTATCTGTAACGCTGCCGCAGGCTGTGTAAATGAGCTTGGAGTGCGGGCAATGGTGGTGCCCACTTTTTCTGGGTTTACGGCCCGCCTGGCTTCCAATTTGGATGTGGACAGTCCAATTATCGCCTTTTGCCCCTCCCTGACTACCCTGCAGAAGACAGCCCTTTATCGCAACGTTCAGCCCTGTGTGCTGGAGATGATGGAGGATACGGATGAACTGATTGATGCAGTAAGTGAAATGGTCTGTTCGCGGGGGCTTGCCAGGCAGGGAGACAGGTTGCTTTTACTTGCCGGTCTGCCGCTCTCAAAGCCGGGGGTTACCAATTTCATGTATATAATTGAGATAGAATAAAAACCCTTTAGTTCTATCGGATCCTGTAAGTTTATGTGATAGCCCGGTGATGTCCCGGGTTATGAGGATAGAAAGAAAATATAACCCATAAAACAGAACAGGACCGTCAGCCTCTATTGTTTTGTTTTAAAAATCCGGTACGATCATATCGTCAATTGTACCGCCAGAGGGTATCATCGGCAGAACATGGGCTTCGTAGGAAACAGGAACTTCCAGAACGTATGGTCCGGGGTGTTCGAGAAGCTTCTTAATAGCGTCTTCCAGTTCGGATTTGTCACTGATCCTGTCGGCTTCCACGCAGTGTCCTTCACAGATTTTAACAAAATCAACCGGCGGGTCACCGATGTAGGTGTCTCCGCGGGTTCCGCCGTAGAAGCGGTCCTCCCACTGGACAACCATCCCCAGGTGATCGTTGTTGAATATAATAGTTTTGACACCGATGTTGTGCTGTGCGGCGGTGGCCAGTTCCTGTTCGTTCATTATAAAACTGCCGTCACCGTCAATGTTAATGACCTCACGGTCCGGTTTGGCAAGTTTGGCTCCGATGGCTCCCGGCAGTCCAAATCCCATTGCGCCCAGTCCGCAACTGCTTATCCATGTTCGGGGGTGTTTGAAGGTGTAATGAAGTGCGGTAAAAACCTGGTGCTGTCCGACACCTGTGGCGATTATGGCGTCATCCGGTGCAAGTTTGCTCAATGTTTCGCAGACATGCTGGGGCATTATACTTTCCCCGTCATTGCGATAGCGTAGAGGACGTTTTTCCTTCCACTCGGCAATCTGCGTGAGCCATTCGTCGTATTCACCCGCTTCAACGATCTGGTTCAAATCCTGCAGTGCTTCTTTTAGATTGCAGACTATCGGTATATCTGCAATCTTGTTTTTGTTAATTTCGGCCGGGTCTATGTCAATGTGAATTATCTTTCCATGTTTGGCAAACGCCGAAACTTTTCCTGTGACCCGGTCGTCAAATCTGACTCCCAGCGCAATCAGTAGATCGGCCTGGGAAACGGCAAGATTGGAATATTCTGTTCCGTGGTGGCCGAGCATGTGCAGGGCATTATCCCGGTCTTCGGGATAAGCACCCAGCCCGGTCATTGTAGTGGTAACCGGGATACCGGTTTTATCGACAAGTTCACGCAGCTCTTCGCTGGCGTTTGCTGTTATAATGCCGCCGCCGCTGTAAATAACAGGTTTACGGGCTTCTTTTATAGCCCGCGCGGCTTGCTTTATCTGCTTGGGGTTGGCCCCGTAGTTAGGTTCATATCCGGGACGGTGGATTGATTTATCAAAATCTGGAACAGTATAAGCCTGCTGGACATCCTTGGGGATGTCTATGAGGACCGGCCCGGGCCGGCCTGATTTGGCCAGATAAAAAGCTTCTGAGAATACAGCGGGAATATCGTCTATATCTTTCAAAAGGTAGTTATGCTTGGTCATCTGCCGGGTGGCACCGATTATGTCGGCCTCCTGGAAAGCATCCATGCCAATAACTCCGGTGGGAACCTGGCCGGTGAGTGCAACAATAGGGATGGAATCCATCATTGCATCCTGTATGCCTGTGATCAGGTTGGTAGCCCCGGGTCCGGAAGTTGCCATGCAGACTCCGACTTCACCGGTTGCCCGCGCATAACCTCCGGCCGAGAAGGCCGCGCCCTGTTCGTGCCGGCTGAGAATAACATCTATTTCCTCGGATTGATTAATCGCGTGATGAATTTCCATACTTGCTCCACCGGGATAACCAAAGAGTTCTTTAACTCCCTGTCTAACAAGGCTCTCGCATATAATTTCGCATCCACGCATCGGTTGATTGTTTGCATTTTTATTCTTTTTACTTTTGTCAGAATCACTTTTTTTTGTCATAGCAAAGACACTCCAGAGAAAAATTTATGTATATAGACGTCTGATAAAAACCACCGCGAGGTGATTTTTAGCGACAGATGTTATTATTCTATTGGATACCTCCCCAACCCGTCAATGATTACTACCCCTCTGAGTGAAATTAGATCAATTTGTCGGGGGTAAGAAGGGAGAGAGGTTCTATATCGGTGGTTAACTTTTTTCCTGTATAGTCATAAATATATTCTGCCCCGATTTCGATATGGGGGCGAAGCTCACGGATAAGATCTTCGGATAGCGTTTGGCCGGCGGTTAGTTTTCTGTCAGCCATCAGGCAGCGCCTGGCGTTTTTACGGTATTCGAGGTCTGATTCAGTCAGGGCTGGCTCTTTTTCCCCCAGCAGGGTGGTTATTTCTTCTTTGGGGGTTGAATCAAGTATTTCTTGTGGGTTATGCAGTTTGTTTATAATCCCCGGCAGATCGGATATGGGAAGCGAAAAGGTATGTTCGGGTCCCTCCAGAGTGGGATCAGTGGTAACGTGGCGTTCCCAGACGGTTGCTCCACGGCTGGCGGCCAGGGCGGGAGCTATTTCGGACTGGCTGTGGTCGGAAAACCCGACCGGTAGATAAAATTTATCGGCCAGATCATTGATTCTGCGCAGATTAAGGCTGGAGTCAGGAGCCGGATAGCGAGAAATACAGTGTAGAAGAACGGTTTTTTCTTTTACCGGCCCGAGCCATTTAAGGGCTTGTGAAATTTCCTGGTCGGTGGCTGCTCCCGTGGACAGCAAAACGGGAATATCCGTTTCCGCAGCGGCTTCCAGGAGCCTTCTGTAAGTTATATCTCCGGAAGCTATTTTAATGAAAGGAGGAGAGGTTTCTCTTGCATACCATTTTAAACCCGTGGGATCAAAAACGGAAGCTGTACACCCCACTCCATGTTTTTCAGCCATTCGGGCCAGTTCCAGGTATTGCTTCCTGCTCAGCTCATGTTTTTTAAAGATAGGAACTATATCCGAGAGATATTCAGGAGAAATCAGATGTTCTGTCTCAAAAAGTTGAAACTTAACACAATCCGCACCCGCCTCTGCAGCGTTGAGGAGCATTTTTTTGGCCAGATTTAAATCCCCGTTGTGGTTAAATCCTATTTCGGCGATAACATAGGGACGCTGTTCGTCGTCTGGTAGCTTAAAGTTCAGGTTTAGCTCTCCAGAATTTTATCCAGAGTGTCCACAACATACTGCAATTGTTCCTCTGTCAGTGCAGAGAACACCGGAAGACTCAGAACTTCTGAAGCAACCTTTTCGGAAACCGGGAAGTCTCCTTCCCTATAACCGAGCAGGGATAAGCTGGGCTGCCTGTGCAGTGGAATCGGATAGTGGACTCCGGCTCCTATATCGTGAGAGTGAAGTCCTTCGACAACCTTATCACGGTTTTTAACCCTGATTACATACTGATGGAAAACGTGTTCGGCATAATCGGCCACATGGGGAGTCAGGACAGGCATTTTTTCCAGTTTTTCATTATAGAAAGCGGCATTTTTTCGCCGGCCCTCGTTCCATTGTTCCAGATATTTTAATTTAACCCCCAGCACTGCACCCTGGAACCCGTCCATCCGTTCGTTGTGGCCCAGCATGCTGTGGCCGTATTTTTCGTCGCGGCCGTGGTCGCGTAATTTCTGCAATTTTTCAACAAGTTTGCTATCGTTAGTGGTGATTGCACCGGCATCCCCGAAAGCTCCCAGGTTTTTGCCGGGATAAAAACTGAAGGCGGAAGCTTCTGCCAGTCCACCCACCCGCTGGCCGTTATATTTTGATCCGTGGGACTGGGCTGAGTCCTCAATCAATTTCAAATCGTGTAGATCTGCCAGTTTTTGCAATTCATCCATATCGGCCGGCTGACCGTAAAGATGGACCGCTATAATGGCGGTTGTATTATCGGTTATTTTCTCTTCGACTTTTGCGGGGTCAATATTGTAAGTTTCGGGATTAATATCTGCAAAAACAGGTTTGATTCCCATGTGAACGAGTGGTTCGGCAGTTGCAATGAAAGTCATCGGAGTTGTGATAACTTCATCGCCGGGCTGAAGCCCAATAGCTTCGTAAATCAACTGGAGAGCTGCGGTTCCGCTATTGACACCGATGCAGTAGTCAGTCCCGCAGTATTCTGCGAAATCTTTTTCAAACTCTTCGACCGCGGGGCCCAGTATGAAAGCGGTGTTGTCCAGAACTTCCCCCATGGCGGCATCTATTTCTTCTTTTAAATTCATATATTGTCCGTGTAAGTCCAGTGTGGGTACTTCCACAATTATCACCTTTCAAAAAAATAAGTTAACAGATGTTAAAAAGACTACTGTAATTTATAAGTCATCCTGTGAAACGTTATAAATTATATGATTATATTAGCAAAGAGCGGATATTACAAACTGTTTGCGAGTAAGTCGTCCCATTTTTCAAATTCTTCGCCGGGATCGTCAAAAATTTGTTTTATCCAGAAACAGAATTTACGCCAACCCTCGGTGGTTTTTTTCTCCTGGCGGGCCAGTCGGAATAATTTCCTCTGTTCAGCGTGCCATTTGTTAACCAGTTGTTTATCCGGGTCTGTGAACTGTATTCTGTCCCGGGTATCTTCTGGTTCTGGTGGGCCGGCCTCTTTTTTCCACCAGCCTGGCTGCGGCGGGGGAATAAAGAGTTTGTTTTCGCTTGCCGCCTGCATTTTCAGCCAGTCGCGCTCATCTTTTAAACGGGGATTTTCTTTCTGGCCCATGTTTTTTTCCTTCTGCTGCCAGTTCAGCAGCAGAGTAACAAAACTATTAAACCTATCGCAGCGTTTGAGCAGTTTGTCTTCCCGGTATGTCCCCCGGGCATAGTATCTATTGCCGGAAAATTCCATGTCTCCGCCAAGCAGATAAACGGGATTGTTCGAAGTTGTGAATAAATAATCAAGCAGAGTAACAGTCACCGAACCCGCCGAAGTTGCGTTCGGCAAGAACGGGGCTGTAAGCATCCATTCTGTTAACGGAGATTGGAGAGCCAGCAGTGTGAAGGGAGCATTGGTTTTTTCAATGATTTCCGGGCTTGCAAAGGGGCTGAGCAGCAGGTGGTTAACATCGCTGTGAAAAATATCTTCGGCGACAATATTTTGCGCATCCATTGCGGCGTGGATGTCAACTCGTATTCCCCGTTTTTTTAGTATTGGCCCGGCGGTGTTGACACAGATTATAAACAGTTTTTTGGCATTATTTTTTAACCAGTCCATCTGCTGGTCCAGCGATGGGCCGGCGGCAACCACGGCAACGGGAACCGGGCTGTCAGGAAAAACAATTCTTTTTGAGTCGGACAGATGGGTGAAATTCTGGCGGAAATTTTCTAACCATTCTTTTCCCCGATCCCGGAGGGTGTTTAAGTTCACTTGGTAATACTGGCGAAGTCTTTTTACCGTGGCTGTCGTCTGGCGAAAAAAATTCGGTTTCTTTTTTTGATAATCCGGCCAGCGAATTATTGAGTAAGCGTCATAATCCTCCAGTGAGATAAAATCACCCAGTTGCTGGAGCATATCGGGGCATCCAGGTCCGATTATTTTTAGTTTGGAGAATTGTTTTTCGGACCAGATATTCAGTTCATGACCTTTTTCCAGTAGCTCGGGGAATGGTTCGAATACCAGGATCTGACTGTTTTTGAATTTGACACCCAGATGTTTGAGAATATATCCGAGACCTCCTCCGAGTACTATAAATTTATTGCTTTGTGGAGCAGTAGTAGGCAGCAGTTTTTTGGCCTCTGCGTCCGGGTCGTAAGCGGAATGTATCCGGTCCAGGTCGTGATAATTTCTGACGTAGTAGCCGTTTTTTCGCGCTTCTTCGAGTATCATTTAAAAGAGAAAAAAAAACAGCGACGGTTAAAGGACACTCTGTTCCTCGGATTCTTCTTTTTCTGGCCAGATCCCCCGATTGGTCATTTCGTTGCGGATTATTCTTTGTTCGGAGCGGTCGTATTCTTCCCAGAACTCTTCCAGTTCACGTTTTAAATCGTCATTTGAAGCCTGGCGGGTTATAAGATGCAGATTCTTCAAGGTCGGTAATACGGAGGGATTATTTTCCTGGCTGGAATCCTGTCTGTTTTTTTTCTGTTCGGTTTTACTTTCAGAGAATTTTTCCGATTTAGGTGGAGCTGCTGGTTTGTTTTCTGAAAAAAGAGGCTTAAGTTTTTCGATTTCTTCTGCTTTTACCCAATCTTCACTGCCGGTCGGACAGACCTGTGTGGTTCTGGAAATCTGTCCTTCAAGTTCCTCGGCCGTGAAAGGCCCCTGGACTTCATCGTCTTTGTATATGTACCATTGCTTCATTTGTAGACCCCCAGGTCCCGGCGTTTGACTGTCCGAATATTTTTACCGTCCATAAACATAAATATAGTTCCGTCCTCATCAGTGCGGTGAACTTTCGAACCGGCTTCTTTCACCCGGTGGACCACCTCGTCAGTGGGATGGCCGAAAGTATTGTAGGAACCCACCATAAAAATTGTATGCTCTGGTTTTACGAAGTCGACCCAGGGCTGGGAAGTAGATGTTCTGCTGCCGTGGTGTCCTGCTTTTAGCACGTCCGCGTTAATCTGATCGCCCCATTTTTTTATGATTTTTAGTTCTACTTCACTTTCTGCATCGCCGGGTAGAAGAACAGAATTTTCACCGTAGTGGATCAGGATAACTATACTGCTATTGTTGACATTTTCATGAGATTTTGGATCCATGTAAAGTATATAAGCTTTAACTCCTGCCCCCAGGTCAATCTCCTGACCAATTTCAAGTGTTCCGCCGGTTTCTGCGGATACTTCCAGGGGAACACCGGTTTCCTTTATTGCCTCCAGAAGAGCTACTTTTGAGGTGGAAGGGTGATCGGCGCCGGGAATCCAGACTCTGTCCACCGGTATGTTTTTCAGGATGGCTTCGGCTGCGCCGATATGGTCGCTGTGGGCATGTGTGCCAACAAAATAATTAATTCGTTCTATTTTGTTACTGGCCAGGAAGGGTAGAATCAACCGGTTGCCGGCATCCACCTTGCGAGCGTATTCATAATCGGGGTTGTCGCCCTCGCCGGTGTCGATGAGCATTGTTTTTTGTTCGGGAGATTGTATAAAAATAGCATCGCCCTGACCAATATCGAGAAAAACGATTGCCAGTTCATCCGGTTTTCTTTCGGTCAGCAATGTGCCTGGTTGAACCTTGGGGCCACTGTTTTTCATAGCCTCGGGCTGAACAGTTGAGGCCTGGGAGTCGGACAAAGATAGGTAACCGGGAATTGCAAATGCCCAGCAGATAGCGGTAAAAACGAGCAGAATGCCGGGGACCACCCATTTTTTCCAGTCCATAGAGGCGCCCCGGATTCGTCCGCCGTATTGTTGTTTGGCCGCTCGATACTGGTCAAAAGAGTTCATTCGGTCCGTCTCCTTTTTCAGAAAGTAATTTCGTCTGCCATCTTGGCCGCCGTGGCGGGACCAATACCGCTGACATTCTGAAGATCGTCTGTGTCTTTTATTCGGCCCTGCTTTTCGCGATAATTTATAATTTTTCCGGCGGTTGAAGGACCGACACCGGTTATTTGAGTTAGCTCCTGTGCGCTGGCAGAATTGATATTAATTTTGTCACCGTCTGTTGAATTTGATGGTGTAGCGCGAGGTTTTCTTCGGGGTTCGGGTTCTCGATTAACCCTTCGTGACGTTCGGCCCCGTCGCAGGTTTCCTATTTTTACTTCGCTTCGCATCTTTTCTACGGTTTTGGAACCGATTCCGGAAACATTTGTTAGTTCGTCCACACTGTTGAATCCCCCGTGTTTTTCACGATATCGGATAATTGATTGTGCGGTCGAAGGACCAACTCCATGAATAGTGGATAGAGCCTCCGCGCTGGCTGTATTGATATCGATTTTCAACCGTTGTTCTACTGCGTTTCGCTCCGATCTGGTTAAAGGCTGCAGGGTAAAATCAGTATTCGGTAGTTCACTGGATCCGGGTATTCTGGCCTTATCGGCCTCAACAACTCCGAAAGAGGAGACGGCACGTTTTATCCCCCCGTTTTTGCCACTTGGAGCACCTTCTGTATAAAAATAAATACCCGGCAGTGACAAAAGCAGAGCAATAATAAGAATGGTTGAGATAATTACATGTTTATTTTCCATAATGCGGCACCTTTTGTAGTTTTGAAATTAACTGAAGTAATGTAACCATTATAACAAGCATAAACGTTATAGTATTCCATTTCAAAGGTCGATGAAGCAAGTGGTTCAGGGGTTATACTTGCAGATTGTTTCAGTTTTAATATCATTCACACTTTCCGAGGCGGTCAAAAGTAATACTTTACGCAGTTCATCTTTTATAAAATCCAGGTACATTTTCACTCCCTGTTCTTCGGCCCCCACGGCGGCTATCATCACCGGCCGTCCAATAAGCACCGCATCGGCGCCCAGGGCAAGACATTTAAAAACATCGCCGCCACTTCTGATTCCTCCGTCGGCAAAAACAATTATATCATCTTTGAGGCTGCCGGTGATTTCAGGTAGAACATCGGCAATGCCCGGCTGCTGATCAACAATTCGACCGCCGTGGTTTGATACTACGATTCCATCGGCCCCTGCGGCTGCTGCTTTTTGAGCGTCTGAGATACTCATAATTCCTTTTATTATGAATTTGAGATCCGTTTTGGCGATAATATCCTTTAGTTCCTGAACATTATATGCACGGGTGTTTTGTGTTTTTCTTTCCATGGCCGGGTGCTGGATAGCATCAATATCAATACCTACAGCCAGAGCACCGCATTCTGCAGCCTTCTGTATTCTCCGTTCTATATCAAAAGAATTAATCCGCGGTTTGAAAATAGGAATTCCCCACCCGTCGAGTTCTCTGAGGACGGAAAGTCCTATTTTGTATTTATGAGTACTTGCACCATCGCCAAGCATAGCCACCGTTCCTGCTTTTTTTGCACCCACTGCAACTGATCGTGCATACCGTTCTTCAGTCATTGGATTGTTCATATTAGTTTTCACACCGGTGATGGGAGCGCAAAGGACCGGAAAGTCAAGTTTTGTTCCCCAGAGATCAAATTTCAGCTCCGGTTCGCCGGCATACTGTATATAGCGGCAGTTTAGTTTCCATTTTTGAAGGGAACGCACATTTTCCTGAAAAGATTCTCCAGTACCTATTCCTCCAACCCCCGGCACCTCTCCTGCACAGTGGATACCATCGCAGCGGGGACAGACAGCACATGCCCCCTGAAAGTTATTGCGGGCCCGATCGCGTATTTTTTTTAGAGTTAATTCCGGCGGCGGCCCGATATCGAAATTAATAGTTTCTATGGCTTTTTCGCTTATCTGCCAGGCGGTTTCAAAATTTGAGGCACTAACGATTATGTTGGCCGGTTTGTCCAGGTTGCTTTTTGGTTTGCGTATCTTATCTCCGATTTCACTTTTTATAAATATTTCCTGGACACCTTCCATATCCAGCAGCTTTTCGTGTCCGCTGATACCTCTTATTTCGCCGGGTTCGGGCAAAACAGCTCTTTCCAGCACTGTCCGTTTATAGGGGGGGTCCAGGGGGCAGTCGGGTTTGATTCCCAGCGCTATAAGTATGGCGTCCTTTATGATTGAGCGCTTGGTTGCCAGCGGGTAGGTGTAACCGGACATGAATCCACCCGATAGGCGCGCGGCCATTTCAACCAGTTTGGGGCCGTCGGGTGTCATCTTTATATCGCCTTTGGCCGCTCCGTTTTCAATACCGAGTGCTGTTGCGGCGCGTCGGGCGATGTCCAGTATCTGTTTTTGAATTTCTGGATCCTTTTGCGAGGGTAGAAGATGTCCGGTTTCTATAAAATAAGGTTCTTTTTCAATTATTCTATCTGCAATAACCTGATGGATCAGTTCGCCGCCAAAAAACAGAGAGTCAGTGGAGAATTCATCTCCGGGTAAATACTCTTCTATGATAAGTTCGCCCCGGGTCGAAGCTGATTTGGCGCTTCTGAAGGCCGCTTCGATATCGTCGGAATCCTCTATTTTTTGCACCCCGCGCCCTCCCATATTGTCTGCTGGTTTTATAACCAGCGGGTAACCAAGATCCTCGGCGGCCTCCACGGCTTCTCTTAATTCCCATATACCTCTGAACTCAGGCTGGGGAATATTTTGATCTTGAAAGGCGCGGCGCATTTTTACTTTATTGGTGGCTTTTTCGGCAGTGTCGAATTTTATCCCCGGCAGATTCAAAGCTTCGGCAACGGCCGCCTGGGAGAGGGAAGCGTCGGTGCCTACGGTGATGACTCCGTCTATATCTGCAGGTGAGAAACTTCGGGCCACCCGGACGCAGCCCTCGAAATCCCGGGTGCTCATCTCTACTGGATAATCGGCCAGTGGCATGCCGGGGGCTTCGGGATTATAGTCGAGGACAACTGTTGTCAATCCCATATCCCGCGCCTGCTGGATGGCCGGAACCTGCATTTCGCCGGCACCTATAATCATAAGTGTTTTGTTCATCGGTTATGCCGGCCTTTTAACTTGGTGATTCTATCACTCAGACGCTCTTCTTCGTGGGTATAAAAACTACGTTCATGTTTGAGAAGTTTAACCTCAAAATTTATGAGTTTTTGAGTTATTTTTTCCGCCATTTTGGGAGTAGATATTTCGAATCCTATTTCCCGGGTATTTATTTTGTGAGGTTTAATATTATTTGCGATCAACTTTGCATCCCCGGGAGTTATACGGCCTCCTATTGATGTATGGATTTTATGTTGATGTGCGCAGTTTACAACGTGTTTGATTAGTTCTATTACTCGTGGATGATTTGGTTTTTCGTTCATAGATCGGCAAAGATCATGGCGCCCGACGGTGATTTGGCTGAGTTCTTTGGCTTCGGGGCAGGCCAGGATTTCTTCGATCTGGTTGGCGCCCTGGATAGTTTCGATATTAATCTGTTTATCGATATAGAAAAAACGTTCTTCCCCGAGAGTTTCCCTGCAGGCTTCCAGAAAATTTCTTAAACTGTAGGGGGATTCAATCATTGGAGCGATTAGAGCCCGGCAGCCAATGGCTACCCCGGTGCGCATATCGTTACGGGCTTCAGGTCCCCCGATTTTTAGTTGAATAGGCAACATATCACCGAATAACCGGTGCCGCTCAAGAATATCATCGAAGGGCATGCCCGCATCTTCTGTGGACAGTTTCATTGCACAGATGCCGTCTTGTTCGATTAAATTTTGAAGTTCACAGCGCAGTGAAATCTGTTTTTTGTCGAAAAAACGTTCATCCTGCCCGCTCATATACTTCAACCTCCACAAGTTAATATTTATATTATAGAAAACCTGTATAAATAATGAACTAAAATCCGTGCTTTTTAAAGAAAAATATGTTTAAAGGGGTAAAACAGCTTATTGAGTGAAGAAGGGAAGAGGTTAAGAGGTGAAGGAGTGATAGAGTGACGAAAGGGATTTAAAGGCTGAGTCGTGATTAAGTGATTAGGGGATTCAACAGATGAATCGTGATTAAGGGATTAGGTGACTGCGTGATTGGGTCATCCCGCACTCAATCGGGGAATTGCAGAAAAAACATAAAATTTTCACTGGTAGTTCCCGA
>CAYTSZ010000038.1:0-13431 GCA_964440635.1 uncultured bacterium | reverse complement strand
AGAATGAGAAAACAAGATGTGATACATCCTCAATCTCAGAACCGCTCAACTTAGGGAAAACATAATCCCTCATTTTTTAGCAACTATTTGATTTTTTGCCGCCACAACCTGCGCGCTTTGTCCAGCCAGGGATGCCGACTCGGCGGCTGAAAATCTGGATAAGTCCAGGGGTGGGTCTTCCAGGTTCCCTTCTGATAGCGAAGAGTTATTTCCGCATATATCCCTTTTTCAACAGCTATGCGGTGAGAAAAATTTTTATGGGAGGCCAGTACCAGCTTGGCGCCGGTGATATAACCTGCGTCTATATTAAAACGCCGGCCGGACCCGCTTGCATATTCTTCTTCCAGCTTCATGGTATGTTTTTTACAGGTGGAAATTTGATGTTCCCCTATCAGATCAGAAAACACATACCAGCCGCGCAGCAGATCATCACCCAGCTCTTCGTTATAATAACTGGTAAAATCAAAACTATAGGGTTCTGATTCTATAGCCGCTTCGCCCCATTTTTCTTCCAGCCGGCAAACGGCCTCCGAAGGTCTATCGGCAGAATCATATATGATCCCAATTACAGGCAGAGCGGGAGCTTGCATCCTTTCAGCAGCCATTCGGGATTAAAATCAGCCTTCGGATATTGTTTCTTCCACTTTAACTCCAAAATGACGGCCGGCAGTTTCATAATGGCCGAGCACCCGGTCACCGGGCTTTAACTCCACAACTGATAAAGGTTTACCTTCAGGAGTCACCAGGTTAATCGTCTCCGCATTCTGCAAAACAAGAGAAACCGGTTTGTCTCCCTCGTCAGTCTCTATCTCAGCCCGAACAAGCATCATCGGTCTTTTCTCCAGCTTGGACCGGCCAATTATAGCCGGATAAGCCTCGCCTTTGCTGTTCACTATCAAAACTTCATCCCCGGATTCAAGTTCGGACAAATATCTTGTTCGCCCATCGGGAACCTGGATATAAGCGTGCACTCCTCCGGCATTAACCCGGAAGGGCCGGGCGGCAACGTATTCTGATTCCTGAACTTCGGCGCTGACCAAAAACATACCGCTGCTGGAATCTCCCACGAGCATTCCCTCGCCGAGCTGCATCATTGAACAGGTATCCACGCAGACACGATCTCCAAGACCCACCTGCTTAACTTCTGTAATTCGGGCCTCGCTCAACTCAAAACCTTCGGTTGATTTTTTGAGCTGATCAACAGTTTTTCTAACCTCACTCAGATCACGAGTGTCCAGTAATACACCGTCTACTCCCTTTTCCAGGGTTTCAACAGCCAACTGCGCCTCTTCACTGCTTTTTACATACGCAATCAGGTTCTGGGTACTGGCAATGAGATTTTCCAGGGGAATTATCATCCAGTTGGCAGTCTTAACAATCACATAATGTTTACGGGAGGCCGCAATAACTTTCTCTTCGTCCTCTTTGCCTTCGATAACAATAGTATCCACATCCTGCCCGGGAATCAGCTCTCCATCAGGAGTAATGGTTGTAACTACGCCAAGTTTGCTTACTTTTTCACCCAGCGGTTCATCGCTGTAGATCCCATCAACTCCAGCCTCCAGACAACCGGTAATAAATTCCCGGTCATAACCGTCAACCTGAACCCATACTGTTTTTGTTTCACTCATTTAAAATCTCCTCCGCTGCTGCTATCGAACCGTTTTGATGTACTATCAACGATATTGCCCGAACCATGTTCTTGGGCTGGTCGGCCTGAAAAACATTGCGCCCGATAGAAACACCCCGGGCTCCGGCCTGCATCGCCTCCTGAACCATTGTCAGTATTTCACGATCGGATTCCATTTTTTCTCCGCCGGCAATAGCTATGGGAACCGGGCAACCCTCAACCACCTGCGAGAAGCTCCCGGGATCTCCGGTATAATTACATTTAACTATATCGGCCCCCAGCTCGGCACCCACGCGGGCGGCGTGGGCTACAATTTTTGGATCATACTCATCCTCTATGCGGGGGCCACGGGTATAAAGCATTACCACCAGCGGCATCCCCCATTTCTGACAGGCATTCCCAACTTCTCCGAACTGCTTGAGCATCTCAAATTCCTGCTCGGCACCGAGGTTGACATGAATCGAAACCGCATCTGCGCCCAGTTTCAAAGCTTCCTCAACAGTGCAACTGAGAACTTTGCGGTTGGGCTGAACGGAAAGAGAGGTGCTGGCTGACATATGAACTATCAACCCCACGTCTTTGCCGCCTTCCCGGTGGCCGTGAGCGACTATACCTTTATGCATTAATATTGCACTTGCGCCACCCATCACAACGTCATCCACGGTCTTTTTCATATCGGTCAAACCGGGAACCGGGCCAACTGTAACTCCATGATCCATGGGAACTATCACAGTGTTACCCGACTCCCTGTCAATAATTCTCTCCAGTCTAATCTTTTTACCAATCATAATCTGAACACTCCAACTTTTATTTCCAGAGATATACCAACCTACTTCGGTAGTGACTCAAATCCCACGTATTCGGACTGTCCACCAAGTTCTTCTTCAATTCTCAGCAGGCGGTTATATTTAGCAATCCGATCACTGCGACTGGCCGAACCGGTCTTAATCTGTCCGGTATTCTGGGCTACCGCCAGGTCGGCGATGAAAGTATCTTCGGTCTCGCCGCTGCGATGAGAAATCATATTCGTGTAACCGGCTTTATGGGCCATGTTAACAGTTTTCATCGTCTCGCTGAGGCTACCGATCTGGTTCACCTTGATAAGAATAGAATTGGCGACTCCCTCACGAATACCCCGCTTTAGAATAGCCGGGTTGGTTACAAAAACATCATCACCGACAAGCTGTAGTTTAGAACCAAGTTTCTCAGTCAGTTTTTTCCAACCATCCCAGTCGTTTTCGTCACAACCATCCTCGATGGATACAATCGGAAACTCTTCGGACCAGTCCGCATACAGGGAAACAAGTTCATCCGTACTGAGCGTTTTACCTTCTCCCTCGAAAAGATAAGAACCGTCCTCGTATATTTCGGATGAAGCGACATCAAGAGCCAGCGCTATATCCGCACCGGGAGTATAACCGGCCTGTTCGATGGCCTCAACAATCAATTCCAGTGCTTCGCGGTTAGAATCAAGATCCGGAGCGAATCCACCCTCGTCACCGACAGCGGTGCTGTATCCACGACTCTGTAGGACTGCCTTTAGATTATGGAAAACTTCAGCGCCCCAGCGCAATGCTTCTGCAAATGTGGGGGCACCTCCGGGAGCAATCATAAATTCCTGAATGTCGACGTTATTGTCGGCGTGCTCGCCACCGTTCAAAATATTCATAAAAGGTAGCGGAAGCCTGCAGGCCGATGCTCCACCCAGATAACGATACAGGGGCAGAAAACTGCTGTCTGCCGCCGCCCTTGCTGCTGCCAGTGAAACACCCAGTATGGCGTTTGCTCCCAGACTTGATTTGTTGGCCGTAGAATCAAGTTCTATCATTTTATTATCCAGCTTGATCTGGTCGCGCACATCCATGCCGACCAGTTCGGGGGCAATGACCTCATTTACGTTCCGAACCGCCTGGGTAACTCCTTTTCCCAGGTAACGGTCCTTGTCGCCGTCTCGCAATTCCACGGCTTCTTTTTCTCCGGTTGAAGCACCAGATGGAACCAGGGCTCTACCCTGAAATCCACTGCTGGTGATAACTTCTGCTTCCACCGTGGGGTTTCCGCGCGAATCAAGTACTTCTCTTGCTTTTACTAATTCTATCGTTGACATCTTAATGTAACCTCCTGAAAAATATAATATTAACTTTTTGCTCTAACGAACCGGGGTTCCTGCTGCGACATCACCATCCGGCACAATCAGTCTGACATCAGTCCCGGCATCTGCAGCCAGCAGCATACCTTCGCTCACCTGTCCCCTGATTTTTGCGGGTTCCAGGTTTGTAACCACCACTATCTGCCGGCCGGTCAACTGTTCTGGTTCATAATGGTTTTTTAACCCGGCGACAAGTTGCCGTGATTCTTCATCGCCGAGATCTATCTTGAGCAGATATAAATTATCAGCATCGGGGTGGTCCACCACCTCCAGCACTGTCGCAATCTTTATATTCAACTCCTGAAAATCTTCAAAAGTAACCGTCATATTATTTCACTCCTCATTTATTGTAACTCAAACAAATTATTGATGGTATCAAACCCGGCCTGGTCTTTCAAAGAAAGTATCGCTGTTTAGAATTAATTTTCGGCAGGTTCCAATATACCGCCGGTCTTCTTATCAACTAGGTTTCTATCATTTTTTTGGCCGGGTTTACTCCCGCTTTTATAACAATCTCAGCCAGTTGAAAATGTAAATCCTGCAGTTCACAAAGAAAATCAAGATAATTACGACCGAATATCTTGAACCCGCTGGGAAAATCAACCGGGCCGATTTTATCCGGATCCTTTTTTAAAAGTTTAAGAACTCTTTCCCCTTTTTTATTTTTTTGGGCCGCAATTAGTTTTTTACGAAATTCCTGCAATCGAGGCTCCAGCCCGGACAGTTCACGCTCTATCCTTTTGAGTTTGGGCATATAAAGCGGGGAAGGTTCGGCCTCTATGTATCTTTTCAAAAAAGATTTCAGAGAGGAGAGAGTATCTATCCGGGAAAGTTTCAGGATAGCTTTACCGACCGGAACATCCACATTTTTTGTCGTGATCAGAGACCGGCTGCTCTGACGGGCCTTGCGGGAAGAAACCCAGCGGTAAAACGGGCGGCGAACCCAGAGTTCTTTAATATCGTAATCTTTTATTCGCTCCACCTTTTCTTTATCCAGTTTTTTTGCAACAGAAACTATCTTTCTCCCCCCTGCTTTAATATCCTCGTAAAGCTTATCTTTCCCCGGTTTTATATCATCAACTTTTATGAATTTTGCAATCCTGATTTCAACTCTGGCAATCTTCACAGAAAAACTCCGTATACCAATATATTTTTTCTTTTCCGGCAGTATGAAACACTTCTTATCCTACCAATAAGTTCCTGCGTTTGCAAAATCAATTTAATGATTACAACTCCCCGGACCCAAGCCGGGCTTAAAATTATCTTTAAAAATATTACTATCTGATAGATAATAGACCTGATACCAACTATATTTAATCCGGGTGTTACTCTTATGTCAGAAGTTCAACTGCGAAGTTTTGTCTATCTTAATAAAATACAACCTCAGTTTGCCGCCTTTGTCGCTAAATCCTGTCGGGCAGATGTACCGACCGCGGGAATGGCTTCCCTGTTTGTTGAGGTTCAACCCGGAATCGAGATAAACAAGGTGGCCGATATTGCGATGAAAAAAACCGCGGTTCGACCGGCCATTGAGATAGAGGAACGGGAATATGGAATCATAGAGTTCCACCATGAAAGCCAGGAAGAAATCCGTTACGCGGGCAGCGGGGTCCTGGAAGAGTTAGAACTTGATTTCACCGATAGAATCGAACCGAAAATTCTTTCCCGTCAGATAATAGACTATGTCACCCCCTACCACGCCCAGGTCATAAATAACGATTACGACGGAAATCTTCTTCTGGCGGGAGAATCTCTGTTGATCGTAGAGATACAGCCGGCTGTGAATATTGTCCGCCTCGTCAACGAAGCAGAAAAAGCAACCGGAATAAAACTGGTCCATTTCCGGCTGCGCGGACGTTTTGGACGCCTTTACCTGGCCGGCAGCGAAGATCAAACCCGGGCCGCTTTGAACGCTGTCAACAACAGCTACGAGGAGCTGCGGCTGAGCACTCACTTCTGAAACCATCTGCTGCAGATTCACAACCCAGAAATTTTACTCCCCCATCCGGCTTTTGAAAGTTAAATCTAAAAAATAAGAGATTCTGCGTTATAATTCATTCAGTTTTATTGGCTTTTACCTAAATTGAGCGATTCTTGATCGGAGACACCATGTCTCCTCCCCACCCGTAGGGTGAGGTTGTGTCATGTCTTGTTTTCGGGTTTATACAGTCATGGGCTGGCGCACAGGAGGTGCGCCAATGACTGTATACCTCGCAGACAGCAGGAAGCTGTCGAGAATGAGAAAACAAGATGTGATACATCCTCAATTTCAAAACCGCTCAACGTAGGTTTTAATCTTTTTGCGGAGGACAATTATTGTGTGTGGATTTATTAGCTGGATCGGCGACAGACCCGTTCCAGAAAGTTTGCTCGACAGTGGTAAGATTCTCCAGCATCGTGGGCCGGATGATTCCGGGAACTGGATTCATCCCTCCGAAAAAATTGCTTTCATCCACAGACGCCTGTCCATAATAGACATCCAGGGCGGCACCCAGCCAATGTCATATGAGGGCAACGCTATCGCTTACAATGGGGAAACATATAATTTTCGCGCACTTCGGTCAAAATTAAAAACCGCCGGATTCAGTTTTAAAACCGATTCAGATACCGAGGTAATTCTTAAAGGTTACCTTCACTGGGGCACTGAAATTTTTGACCGCGTTCGCGGTATGTTTTCGCTCGCCATCTGGGATGAGAAACGCTCAATTATGCTGCTGGCCCGGGACCATCTTGGCCAGAAGCCTCTTTTTTATTTCAAAAGCGATAACCATTTTATCGCCGCCTCCGAAATGCAAGCATTACTGGAACAGGACACGGTTTGCCGGCGCTTGAACCGGGAGGCTTTTCCCGATTATTTCAAGCTCGGCTATATATCCGCCCCCAAAAGTGCAATCAAAAACGTAAAAAAATTGCCTCCGGGACACTTCATGACAATCAATTCCCAAAAAAAGATAAAGCTCACCCGCTACTGGAATCCTATTGATTACCATCACAACAGAACCACGGTAAAAAATCCACTGAAAAAAATTCGTGATACAGTTCGAACGGCCGTCAAACGGCGGCTGGTCAGCGATGTGCCGGTGGGAGCATTCTTAAGCGGCGGGATTGATTCTTCAATTATTGTATCACTGATGCAGCAGCTCAACGATGAACCCACCCGGACAGTCACTGTCGGATTTGAGCAAGAAGATTTTGACGAGCGAAAGTTTGCCAGACAGATTGCCCGGGACAAAAATACAGAGCACCATGAATACGGTGTGGATATCAACCTCTCCAAACTACTGCCGAAACTGATAAAACATTTTGGCGAGCCTTTTGCGGACTCCTCGGCCGTCCCAACCTACTATGTCGCCAGGCAAACCCGTAAAGTTGTCAAAGTTGCGCTTTCCGGTGACGGGGGAGATGAACTTTTTGGCGGTTATAGACGTTATCGGGCGATGCAGTTGCTTAACACAGCAGGTCGTTTATCACCTGCATTTTTAAGAAAATTATTACAGGCTATTTCTAAGAAAGCTGGAATCCCGGCCAGCCGGAGCTCAAAAACCGGAGAGCTACTGCGAATTTTACAGCATCTGGGAGAAAATGAAATCGGGCAATACACTTCAATGGTCGGAATAGACGATCAGGACCTCTCCAGCCAGCTACTGAACCCCCATTTTTTGAATGATACATCAGTGAATCAGGAGGAACTTTTTTCTTCGATCCTCAATAAAATACCGAAAGATAGAGGGGCGGGAGAACGTTTCATGCTTCTTGATCTTCTAACCTACCTACCGGGCGATCTGCTGGTCAAAACCGACATAACCACAATGATGAACTCCCTGGAATGTCGCTGCCCGTTTCTGGACAGAGATGTAGTGGAACTGGCTCTTTCACTTCCGGAAAATATAAAAATAAAGGGCACACTGGGCAAGGCATGCCTGCGGGAAGCATTTTCCGATTTGCTGCCCCCGGAAATAAAAAAACGCGGGAAAATGGGTTTTGGTGTCCCTCTGGCAAGCTGGTTCAGACGGGGACCGGAGTCTGATTATCTAACCGGGATTTTATTAGAAAAGAATTCTGATTTTTTCACACTGATGAACCGACAAAAACTGGAAAAATATCTCCGGCTTCACAGAGACGGCAAAATAGATATCGCTTCTTTCCTCTGGGCAACAGCCGTATTCAAACTCTGGTTTTCAGAATTGAATATCAAAATTTAAAAATTTTAGATGTCCAGCGGGAGCTGTTTATAACATTTCTTAATCTCAGAAACCATATGTCGCCAGTCAAATTTGGGGGTCACCCAGTTGCGGGCCTGACGAACCATCTCTTCTCTGAATTTTTTATCGCCACAAACCTCAAACATCGCTTCCGCAAGCTGTTCTGTTTCACCCGGGGAAATAAGTATTCCTGACTCCCGATCAGTTATCGCTTCCGGAGCGCCATCTATATCAAAACTGATCACCGGACGGCCGGCGGCCTGGGCCTGGGGGATTACTCTCGGCAATCCCTCCCGTAAACTGGTATGAACAAGACAGTCCGAAGCAGCAAGAGCAGCCGGAATTTCATGATAGGGGATAAGTCCGGCAAATTTAACTTTATCCTGAACGGAAAGTTCTTCACACAGTTTTTCAAGTTCTTCGCGTAATATCCCATCTCCGACCAGCAGCAACCGGGCACCGGGTTTCTGGCGGGCCACCTGCTGGAAAGCACGGATACAGTATTTATGCCCTTTAAGATGAAAAAGTCGGGCTATCTTCACAAATACAAAATTGTTGACTCCGAACCCCCATTCTTTTTTAATTTCCAGCGCCTCATCCGATCCTGCCGGAGGGACTGACAGAAACTTATCCAGCTTCATGCCACTATATACGGTTTTATAACCGTGCTTTGGTTCAACACCCGCTGCGGAGGCTTTCTCAGCCATTTTATCACATACGGTTTGAATTTGATCGGTTATACGACCGGTTATGCGCTCCAGTCCGCTGTAAAGCAGATACTCCGGTTTTGATTGATATTCATGAAAAGGAAGTCCGTGAATGGTATGAACAATTGCTGGCACCCCGGCCAGCCAGGCGGCCCAGCGGCCGATAATTCCGGCCTTGGAACTATGGGTGTGGACAATATCATAATTCCCCCGCTTGAGATGACGGTAAATTTTCCAGAAGGCTTTTATCTCCCGGAATGGATTAATCTCCCGGCGCAGGGAAGGAAAAATATGGGTTTCAATTCCCAGAGACTTAGCTTCGGCAATCAGTTCACCTTCCGGGCCAAGAGCAGGACCGGTAACCAGGTCAACCCGGTATTCGGGATCTTCATGCAGCCCCCGCACGGTAAGCAATGTATTTTCCTGGGCTCCGCCCAGAATCATTCTTGTGATAATATGACAGACTGAAACCATATTTATCCCCTTGTAAATTCTTGATTATCACAATTATAACAGGTTAAAAAATCTACGTTTGAGTTTCTTTGTCCGGGGCGGGCGGATCAATAAGAGCGGTCATCCGCTTCAAATTATCGGAAATACTTTTCCGGATAATTACTTTTGTTCCCTTTTGCACCTGCTCAAATAGCACCTCGACATGTTGATTATATAAACGTATACACCCTTCTGAAGCTGGAGTGCCAATCGAAGCGGGATCTTTAGTTCCATGAATTCCATACGAAGGTTTATCAATTCCAATCCAGCGGCTGCCAAGGGGATTTCCCGGGCCGGGCGCTTTGGCTGGTTTATCGGGAGGAGTATACCACGGATTTTTCAATTTATTTATAACCATGAATTCTCCGGTTGGCGTCGGTCCGGTATCGGCACCTATTGATACCGGATAGCGGGAGATCAACCTACCATTACTGAAGGCGAGCAGCTCAAAATCCTCCAGGGAAATAACAATCTCGTCAATACTGACATTTAAATTCTTGAGCTTTTGCATTCGGCTTTTTTCTTCGCCTGCATGGGCGGAAATCATCATTGCCACTCCCAGCAGTAAAAACACCACCAGCATATAGTGCGTAATTCGGCTGAATAGCTTCACTTTATCTCACTCCATTCCAATCGGTTAGTTTCTTATAAAATCGTCAGAAAAAGTGAAAACTATTAGAGAAAAATTTTAAAAAGGAGGGAATTGATTTTCAGTTGCGAGACTTAAAAAAACAATAAATCACCGCCTGCAAAATATATTTCAGTGAAAAACAGCCGCCGGCAGAATGCCGGCGGCTGATGAATATATTTAGCCCAGGGGACCGTAATCGCGCTTTTTGGCCTCTTCAAGGTTAAGGCTGTTAAGAATCTCTTCCACAGTTGTTTCATACGCCGTAGCAAAAGCAAGCAACTCGATAGGATCGATCCGCCGGCGCCCGGACTCGCAGTTGGAAACAAAAACCTGATCCTTACCCAGCTTTTCAGCTACTTCTGCCTGAGTTAAACCCAGATCGC
This sequence comes from uncultured bacterium, assembly GCA_964440635.1. Classification (GTDB taxonomy): domain Bacteria; phylum T1Sed10-126; class T1Sed10-126; order T1Sed10-126; family T1Sed10-126; genus CAYTSZ01. The sequence goes on along the minus strand of CAYTSZ010000038.1, from coordinate 3,237 downwards.
TTCTCAACTGTTTGAGAATAATTCGAATCTGCTGCAACAGCCAGAATCGTGTCGATTTTTCCAGCAAACTGTCCATTTCATCTTCGAATTTGGACATCTTTATAACCTCACTTATATAGATTTTGTACCATTACAGTTTATTTCGGGTGTAAAAAACTATTTTTGTTCGGGTATGCGAGATATTCTCAAGTGAATTGTTCAGATAAAATCAAAGGATTTTTTTAATTCGGTAACTTTTGAACGGTTATTATTATATATCCTTTTGACTTATAAATGCAAGCAAGTTATGGTTTTTAGTAGGAACATGCACTGGCGAAAAGGTTTTCAAACACTATTCAGTACACAAAAAAATACAGGAGGCCATGAAAAATGAGTAAGAATCTCGACAAACATATTAAAAAAGGCATTGATTTAGGCCGGCATATTTCTATTACACAACGTGAGCACCCACAAGCCACGGGTGAATTTAGCCAGCTTCTGGGGCAGATAACTCTTGCTGCTAAAATCGTTTCCCGCGAGGTTAACAAAGCCGGGCTGGGTGATATTCTGGGAAAAACAGATGATGAAAATGTTTACGGAGAACGCCAGGCCCGCCTGGATCTTTATGCTAACGCAATATTCAGTCGAGCATTAATACATAACGGTGGTATCTGCATAATAGGCAGCGAAGAAGAATCTGATCCGGTCCGGGTCCGCAACCAGGAACTCCGGGGCAAATACGCCGTAACCATTGATCCACTCGACGGTTCCTCCAATATCGATTATGCGGTAAGTATCGGAACAATTTTCGGTATATACCGAAAGGTTTCACCGGGCGGATCTGAAACCGAGGGTACCCTTGAGGACCTCCTGCAGCCGGGACGCGAACTGGTAGCCGCCGGATATATTATTTACGGTTCCTCTACTATGCTTGTCTACAGCGCCGGAGACCGCGTGTATGGTTTCACCCTGGACAGCTCTATTGGTGAATTTCTTCTCTCTTATCCAAACATAAAAATACCTGAATCCCATGGCTATTTAAGCGTGAACGAGTCATACTTTACCAACTGGGAAGAACCGGTCCAGCAGGCTTTGAAAGAGCTGCGCGAGATGGGGACATACACTTCTCGCTACGTGGGTTCAATGGTTGCTGACTTTCACCGCAACCTCCTCGCCGGAGGAATATTTCTGTATCCTCCCGAGCCGGAGGTCGCCGGCAAAGATCTCGGTAAACTGCGCCTTTTGTATGAGGCGGCACCGATGGCCTTCATAGCAGAAAAAGCCGGAGGTAAGGCCAGCAACGGTTACAAATCAATACTGGATATAAAACCCAAACATCTGCACCACCGCACTCCCTTTTACGCAGGCAACAAAGATGCAGTGGATCTTATCGAAAGAAAATTTGCAGAAAGTGATAAGACCGGAAACGAAGACTGAGACGGCTGTAGCATAAATCTACGTGACCAGAGTTTGAGCGACACCCTCTAAGAGTTCAGGCTTTTATATTAATGTTTCCGGGAAACTCTAATTCCAACGGAAGCAGATCTTTTTCTATAAAAGTTTTCTCGCCCGATTTTTTCGTCTGGCGAACGTCCAGGGCCATTTTATAGCCGAGTTTTTGTAAAGTTTCCTCCAGGAGATTTCGGTGTTTTTTTATTGTCCGGGCCGAGGCCTTTTTTTCGGGGAAAATTTCCACTTTTAATTTTTCGTCCCGTTTTAAGGCTTTCAACCGCAGGTATCCCAGGTTGGAAAGTGTGAGTTCCAGATTCACACTCCAGCTTTTATTGCGATCTTCGGTATCCTTCTTTCTTTTGTCCTGGAAACGGACCCGGGCAAACTTCAACTGTTCATTTTCCTGAAAAGGTATGATCAAATAAACGGTTTTTTCATCCACAAGACTACCCAACGCGTGTTTCATAAGTAACCCCCCCGCTTCCCTTTCTCCCCCGCCGGATTCGGAATTATCCCGCATTCTTTCAAGAAGAAACCGGGCGCTCTTAAACACCTCTGAGTCTCCGGCCAGCAAACGCCGCTCCAGGTCCAATCCCATTTTCTGTATCAATTCCTGTAAATCCATACCTCCACCTCGAAAAAACCAGCGGGGAAGTTCCTGAGATTGCTGCCAGGGCTGAGAAGACCTGTTGTCTGCTGCAAAGAGGGTTACACGGTTTAAAAGAGTTCTTGAAACGGGCAAATCGTTATTTTTCAAAAAAAGAAAACTTTTTACCAGCCCCCGGTCGGGTTCTTTATTCCCGTCAACCAATAGAGACATCTTAGCGGATAACTCCTTCAGAAGAGAACGATCCGGCATCTGGCCGATATCAATCACCGTTTTTAATAATTTGACCAGCCGGGGAGAAAACTGCATTTCCATTTCCGAAAGAAAATTCCGGACCAGCTCATCCCCGATTAATTCAGTGCTGCCGGCGGACAACTGGTTTTTTAAAAAATTAAGTAGATCACTGATTTCTTTTCGCGCCCCCGCAGACAGACCGGAACTGTCTATATCAAGATCGGAAATAAATTCCGCGGCTGAACTTTCAGGATTGTTTTTTATCCATTCCAGAACCCGATGGCGTTGATCTGCAGTATCGGAGCGACCAATTATTTCAAATAACCGGCTGAAGACATCATTCGGCCCGGACCGGCTTCCCCGGACAACTTTTAAAGCCCTGCCTTCCTCCCCGCTTATAACCCGCACATCTATTTTTTCACCAACCGTAAGTTTTTGCTCGGATTTGACAGTGACTTCCTGCCCGCGGACAGATAATTTATAGTGACCGGGTGATTTTTGTTCTGACACTCTGGCCGCCAATATTTCCCCTTTGTTACCCTTTAGATTTTCTCCCCCGGATTCAATCTGCAGTACCTGCTGGCCGGCACGGCGAGGTCTGTCACCTGGTTTTTTACCTTCAAAGCGAAAAGCTCCGGACGTCAAAAAATCTTCACTCAAATTTATAACCCCATTGCAACTTCATATTTTAATTTTTCTTGTTCCGGCAAACTTACTACAACCTAAATTGAGCGATTCTTGATCGGAGACACCCTATCTCTCTGACTCATTCTCGCAGTCCTCCGGCCTGCTGCGAGGTCTGTATGTCCCACCATTTCCCATGGAGGGTTTATTGTCGTTTTTCGCTGGTTAAACAGCGCATTATGATTGGCCTTGCAACATCCGACCATATGTCCTCGCCGGAAGGCGTCCCTCCAGGACTCTGGGACATACAGAATACCGTCAGAGAGCCATGGTGTCTCCTC
>CAYTSZ010000037.1:0-13710 GCA_964440635.1 uncultured bacterium | reverse complement strand
AGAGATGACTGATGGTTAAATGTCCCCTGTGTGGCGGCCGAAAAGTAGATGGCAAAACAACGTTTACGGTAGATTTTGGTGAGGGTTTTGTGGTTGTGCGAAATGTACCTGCTACTATTTGTGAACAGTGTGGCGAAGAATGGCTTGACGATAGGACAGCTAAAAAACTTGAAAAAATTACGACCACAGCCCGGGAAAACCACACGGAATTAGAAATGATTCCTTACGAAAAAATAGCCAGTTAATAGTTTTCTTTACAAAAAACTTCCAATCGTCATTCCGACCTCCGAGCCGGAATCCATGTTGACTTTATGGTGTTGATTATTAATTTAAACTATAAACTACGAACGATGAACTGGTTTTTACTCGTTACTCGTGTAGTTTGTTTTCTATTTGCTGGAGATGGAGGTTGATTCTGTTGTTGTCCGCTTCCATTTCTTTTTTTATTTTATTTTCGGCGTGGATGACCGTGGAGTGGTCGCGACCTCCAAAAGCTTCCCCTATTTCCGCGAAAGAATGATCTGTCATGTTTCTGACCATATACATGGCTATCTGGCGGGGGAAAGCTATGGCCTTGGTCCGTCTTTTGGATTTCAGGTCGGAAACGTTTATTGAAAAATGCTCCGAAACGGCTTCCTGGATATCGGTGGCAGTGACGATTTCCGTCTGCATCTGCCGGCAGGATTTAATGTAGCTGGAGAGCTCTTCTTCGGCCATCTCCGCGGTTATTTCCCTCTGTGTAAAATCTGCCATTCCAACCAGGCGGATCAGACAACCTTCCAGAATTCTGATATTACTGGTAACGTTGCCGGCAATTATATTAATTACTTCGTCGGGAACCACAATACCGGACTGGGAGGCTTTCTTTTGAAGGATAGCCGCCCTGGTCTCATAATCAGGTGGTTTTACATCGACTGTAAATCCCATTTCAAACCGGCTGCGCAGACGTTCTTCTATCTTTGGTATCTCGTGCGGGGGTCGATCGCTGCACAGAACAATTCCTTTCCCGCTTTCATACAGTTCATTAAAAGTGTGGAAAAACTCCTCCTGCGCGGTATCGGTTTTTGCTAAAAACTGGATATCATCGACCAAAAACATATCGGTGGAGCGGTAGCGGTATTTAAACTCCTTTTTGTTACCTTCCCGTATTGCCTGAATAATCTCGTTAGTAAACTTCTCGGCCGAAACATATTTCACGTTGGCCTGAGACCAGAGTTCTTTTACACGCGCACCTACTGCCTGAAGCAGATGAGTTTTTCCGAGTCCGACCCCGCCGTAAATAAACAGGGGATTGTAAGTGGTGGGATCTTCCGCGATTGCGCAGGCTGCCGAATAAGCGTATTCATTCGTGGGACCGACAATAAAATTGTCAAAAGTATAGGCGGGATGAAGATCTGTATTCCTGGCAAAAGGAAAAGCCCTCTTTACTTTTTTGTTATTTTTAATATCGTTTTCGTTATTAGAATTATCCCAGGTATTTTCATTTTGTACATTTATTTTAAGGGCTTTTTTATCGGGATATACTTCCTGGAAACAATCTTTGAGGGCACCGCCGTGTTTGTCTTCCAACCATTCGCGCTGAAACTCACGTCCTACTGTAGCCTCAACGACGTCTGTGCTGTCATCAACAAGTGTTAACAGTGATCCGAATACCTCAAACTGCCGTTCCCCGATTGCTTCTTTAAAACGATCCTGAAATTTATTCCATCGTCCACCTGTTTGTTTTTTGGGCTGGGCGTCCAATTCATTTTTTTGTGTAAAAGGCACTTTCTATCCCTCCGGAAATTTTCGCTAACAACTTATAAACATTCAAACCCTTACTTACCAACAGTTATTAACAGGTTACCAACAATCGGCGATTAGCAAACTGTTAAGAACATAAATCCGTTTATTCGATTACTGCTTTAAAAACCCCTTTATAATGGGGAAAAAGCAGATAATTATAAAATCGGGGAATATATACCCGATTTAGACAAACGGTTAACCTAAATTTAATGACCTGGCCTGGAAGGACTGTTAGTGTGTCTGAGTTATCCACAATTTAATAACATTTGTTTACTATTGCGTCCGGTTTTAACTTCCGGTGACCGTCAAAAATATAGCCAATCTGAAGCCACCGGTCAACGATTATTTTACTGCTCTAAAAGTCCCCATTATCTGGGATGTTTTTTTGCTCCAGGTCGAGAGTGATAATAAAAATTTTTTCAAGGGGTAGTCATTTTTTCCCTTGGACTGAAAATCGAGTTGGACTTATATATTTTCAATTTTTTAACTCCTCTAAATTACCGAGAGCAAAATAATATTTTTAATTAACAAAAAGTTATAGACTTTATTTTTAGTTTGCTAAGAAACAGTATAAAAGCCGTTGTTTTTTAATATCAAAAAGAAAATATCAGATTACTAATAAGAAATAGTATATTTTTTTAAATATTTGATAGAAATCTATTTTTCAGGAGAAAAGTTTAACCCAGTTATTTAAACCCACGTCCGAAAGCAGTTGTGGTGTTACACCTCTGAGTTGTGCTAATTTCTGGTAAACAAGATCTATGTTCAAAGGTGTATTTTTTTCTCCGCGCAGCGGGTGAGGGCTGAGATAGGGGCTATCGGTTTCCAGCAAAAGCCGGTCCAGTGGGATTTCTTTGCTTACCTGCTGAAGTTGCTGGGCGTTGGAGAAAGTTATATTCCCGGCGATGGAGATAAAAAATCCATAGTCCAGGCACCGGTAAAGACATCTTTTATTCCCGGCGAAACAATGAAATACACCTTTTAACTTACTTGCGCCGTATTTATCGAACAATTCGAATAAATCGTCAAATACCGGTAGAGGGTCGGCGGGGTTTTTGGGGCGTATATGTAAAATTACCGGGGTATTGCTGCGGGTGGCGAGTTGCAAAAATTGATCCAGCATTAAAAGTTGAGTTTTGCGGTCGCTGTTTTCGTAATAATAATCCAGGCCAATTTCACCTATGGCGACCACATCTTTATCGGTCAGTTTCTTCTCATACCATTTCAATTCGGACTTGCTCAGCCGGTGGGCTTCATGGGGAGGATACCGACCGTCGCTTTGAACTTATCGCTGGCGCGGGCCAGTTTCAGGGTTTCTTGACTGCTTTTTTTATTTATGCCCACCAGCAGCAGCCGGTGTAGTTTTTTATTAATCGCTTTTATGAGGTCCTGGACTTCTTCGGGTGTAAAATAATCTTCTGAGATATGAGCGTGGCTGTCTATCAGTCTTTCTGAATGCGTGGAAACAGTGCTTTTCCCCTTGATATCGGTTCACCCCCGGAAAGCTCCCCCCATTTTCTGTCATCAAGGGTCGATTTTGGCATCCGTCCCAGCCTGTGCCATATTTCAGCCGCGCTGTCGGGCATTACAGGCTGGATGAGATAAGAGATTTCATTCAGGGCTTCACACAGTTCATAGAGGATAAAATCCAGATCCTGTTGTTTATCCTCTTCGGTATTAAGTTCCCACGGTTTGGCATCCTGGAGCCACTTGTTTGTTGTGGAGACAAACGCGAAGACGGCTTTTAAAGCCCTGTCAAAGCAGAGGTTCTCCATCTGCCGGCAGAAACTTTGCCTGGCGTTGCGGGCCGCGATTTTTAAAGATTTAAAACTGACATCCTCTTCGTCCGGACGCCGGGGTACATTACCATCCCGGTATTTTTCCACCATGCTCAGCACCCGGCTGACCAGGTTCCCAAGATCGTTGGCCAGATCACCGTTTATCATCTCGACCAGTGCTTTATCGGAAATGACCCCGTCTTCACCGAAAGGAATTCTTCTCAGTAAGAAATACCTGAGAGCATCGCGACCGTATTCATCGGCCAGCTCGCGGGGGTCTACAACATTGCCGCGGGATTTGGAGATTTTCTTACCTTTCAGCGTCCACCAGCCGTGAGCGTGAACTTTTTCTGGAAGTTCTACCCCGAGGGCCATCAGCATGCAGGGCCAGATAACCGCGTGGAAACGGAGAATATCCTTGCCGATAATATGTACATTGCAGGGCCACCATTTTTTGTAGCCAGCGTCCGGGTAGCCAATGGCGCTCAGATAATTGATTAGAGCGTCAAACCAGACGTAAACCACATGATTTGTATCAAAGGGGACCTCGACTCCCCAGTTAAATTTTGTTCTACTGACACTGAGGTCGTGTTTGTTATTTTTCACCAGTTCGATAACCTCGTTCAACCTGCCTTCCGGCCGGACGAAGTCCGGGTTTTTATCGAGATGTTTCTCCAGTTTGGGCAAATACTTTCCGATTCTGAAAAAATAACTCTCCTCACTGAGGAATTCGACCTGTCTGCCGCAGTCAGGACAGGTCTGTTCCTCGCCGATCTGATTTTCAGTCAGAAAAGTCTCACAGGGGACGCAGTAGGGGCCTTCAAAAGTATCCAGATATATATCTCCCTGGTCAAAAAGTTTCTGGAAAATATACTGCACGGTTTCGGTGTGCCTGTGGGATGTGGTGCGGATGAAGTCATTGTTGGTGAGATCAAAATCGTCCCACAGCTTTTCGAATGTTTTGACCACCTCGTCCACGAACTCGCGGGGTTTTTTACCCGCTGCCTTCGCGGAACGTTCTATTTTTTCGCCGTGTTCATCGGTGCCGGTCAGAAAAAAGACTTCATCACCCTGCAGCCGCCAGTAGCGGGCCAGGCAATCGGCTGCAATACTTGTGTAAGCGTGACCGATATGGGGTTCTGCATTTACATAATATATAGGGGTTGTTAAATAACGCGTTGCCATTGTTCTGATTCCTCCGGATAATAGAGTTCTTCGAGAATTGAATTAATTATCATAACAGGTTTGCCGCCCTGCTGCAGTTCTTTTATTTTTTCCAGCAGGCAGTCGACAAGACGATAGGAAAGTTTTTCAGCAGCAGGTTCGTTTTTTTCGGTTTCATTTTGACAATTTATTCTTCCGCAGTATTCCTCTCGTATTTTTTCCAGGATATAAGCGGTGAAACCCCGAGCGGACTCTCTTGTCCAGTTGATATCCGAGGCGTGTATTTCACCGGCCAGCAGTTTTCCCCAGTTTTCAAACTGTTCCTCACTTATTTTAGTTTCCGGCCAGAAAGCCCGGCAGATTTTAAGTGTTGAACGCTCGTCGCCACTGATCTGGGGGAACCGGATCCACTGGCAGCGCGAGCGTATGGTATCCAGACAATCCCAGCGGGAACGGGCGGTGAGTACAAAAACAGTTTTTTCACCGGGGGGTTCCTCAAGAACTTTCAGCAGGGTGTTTGCTGCCGCGGGAGTGAATCGGTCGATATCATTCAACCAGAAAAGTCGCCGACCGCTTCTGACCGGGGTCAAAGCGGCCGGTTCGATTATTTCTTCGCGAACCGCCTGAACCCCGACTCGTTTTGAAGTTTCGGGCATGGTAATCAGATCGGGATGGGCCGTATTTTTAATCTGCCGGCATTCCGTGCAGTCTCCACAGCCGCCTTTTTCACAGAGTAGTTTTGAAAAAAAATCAAGCACGGGCCGGCGGTAGCTGTCCACTGGCAGGCCATAGAAAAGATAGGAATTGGCCACTCTGCCGGTCGAGATGCTGTGAAGAAGAGTTTGGGGCAGTTCCATCAGGAATCTTCCACCCTGCTTAAGAGGTCAACAACCAGGCCCTTTATTTCATTTACATTTTTTGCCAGATCGATTCTGTCGGTCTCATTGTTCAAAATAGCTTCGGTCAGTTTCTCTGTTTTTTCATCTATGGTGTTGACGATAACATATGTTTTTTCAGAGGTGCTTTCACCGTCGCCAAGGGCAGAGGAGAGGGCCTGGTTAAGATTGAGATGACGGTGGCCCTGTATTTTTTCAACTTTTTTGGATAGAGAAAGGGTCTTTTTTAAAAATGAGGCCATTGCCTGTTTGTAATGGCGGGCGTGGGTTATGGTTGGATTATCAACCAGCGCCTGTCCACGGCTGTCGATCTCATCCATAAGATCGCGAACTTCCATCCCCAGCAGTTCGATCTCTCGCTGGCTGACCGCGGCTCCGAAAGAGACCGGATCTTCGGTCTCTGCGCTTACCCGGCTGCCGTCTCCAGATTTTAAAGCTGATTTTTTCCAGCGGTTAAGCTGATTTTTTAATTCGCGATCGGAAGTGCGATCAACTTTCAATCCGCCGGAGCCACCCTTCTACAGTTTCCTGAATAATTTTTTGAGTTGCTTCGATTGAATCTTTTCGCGAGAGGAGTTTACAGCGTTCGGGTTCCTCTTTTGCCAGTTGCCGGTAACCGCGCCTGATGATCCGGTGGAAATTGTCATCTTCCTGCTCGATTCGATCGCCGGAATTGGTGTTCCACTTCGGACTGGAGCTGTGGCGGGCTTCGTGCAGGCCCTCTTCTACCGAGACATCCATAATAAAGGTAAGATCGGGCAGCAGATTATCGGTGGCATATTTATTCAACTCTTTTATCCGTTTGACACCCAGGTTGCGGGCCATGCCCTGATAAACTACCGAAGCATCGGAAAATCGGTCGCAGATAACAATTTCTCCGCGTTTGAGAGCGGGCCGTATTCGTTCTGCAATATGCTGCGCCCGGGTTGCCAGGTATAAAAGAAGTTCAGTTCTGGGGGCCATGTTTTTATGGCAGGGATCAAGCAGAATATCTCGCACCAGTTCACCGATAGAAGTTCCGCCCGGTTCTCTGGTTAAATTTACCGTATAGCCTATATCGCTGAGGAACTTGCCCAGAAGCTGGGCCTGTGTGGTTTTACCGGAACCTTCGGGACCTTCGAATGTAATAAATAAACTCAACATAACCGCCTCATTTACAGTTTGCAGCACAGCTCAAATACTAACCCTGTGAACAGTTTTTATACTAATAAAAGGATAACACACAAAAAGCTTCCGGGTCTACTTTAAAAAGGCGGGAGAAGGCTAAAAATTTAGCCCAGTTTGTCTTTGATGGAGGTGACCTTTTCTTCGCTGGCGTTACCCCCGGTATTTATTGTGCAACTGCCCTCAAGTACAACCCCACGCTCTATCTGCAGGACCGGTGCGGTGAGATCCCCGAATATTTCTCCTGAAGTTCTTATTTCTATTTTGCTGTGGGCGGTAATGTTACCGCTGACCCGACCGCCGATAACGGCAACATCAGCCACAATGTCTGCTTCTATATCAGCCGTGGGACCGATAATAAGTGTTTCCCGGCAGTGTATGGTTCCTTCGTAGCCGCCGTCTATGCGGATGGATTCATCGGTATCAAGAACACCGTTCAGTTTTGTTCCGGCGCTTATTATTGTGTCCACCGGCTGTTCCTCGTTAAAATTAATTCCTAACATATTAATCCTCCTGTTTATTTAGCTTTGCAAGTATATCGTATTTTTCAACCATGTATGGCTCGGGATTTATAGCTTTACCGTTAACTCTCACTTCATAGTGGAGGTGGCTTCCGGTTGCCCGGCCGGTGCTTCCAATATTACCGACCACTGTACCCTTTTTGATTACCTGACCGGGTTTCACCTTTATTTTGCTCATGTGTGCATACAGGGTTTCATATCCGAATTTATGTTTTACGCGAACCATCTTGCCGTAGCCGCCGTTCCAGCCGGTAAAAACAACTTTCCCGCTGGCAGTCGCTCGAACCGGGGTCCCGTGCCAGGCGGCAATATCTATACCGTCGTGATGCGAGCGGCCCTGACCGCCCATTGGATGTTGGCGTGAACCGTAGGGGGAGGAAACCCAGCCTTCAGTCGGCCAGAGCATCGGGGTCTGATTCAGGACTTCGTTTCTGTTTTCTACAAAATCCTGAATCCTGGCAAGCTGTTTGTTTCTGGCGACCGCTCCGTTTAAAATTTCTTTTACCTCCGCCATTTTTTCGGGAGAGATTAAATTTAATGCTTTGCTATCCGCCTGACTTTTCTCCAGTTCGGTTAAACTGGTAAATCCGGTTAAATTTAATAGGGCTACGTGCTGTTCGTTTGTTTTTTTCAACTCTTGATCAAGACCGCTAACAGTCTGTTTCCACTGAGTTAGCTGCTGGTTTTGCTGTTTTAACTGAGCAACCTGTTGTCGGTAAGATGTTAACTGGTTGTGGACACGGTAGGGATTGCTCATAATCCCTACAAATGCGAGCAATAAGGCGAAAAAAGAGAATAGTGAGATAATAGCCCCAATTGTAAGCATAGTGGACCAGCGAACGGAGAGGGACCTCGATTGGGATTGGTTATGTGGTATTAAAATTACTGTAAAAACTTCTTGCCAGCCGGGCAAAGGCATAAGTATCTCCTTTCTTACTGTTGTTGCTACAACTGCATCTAAAGGATAATGATATCCCCTGACTACAATAATTACAACAGCTTATGCCCACCACAGCAAAGGTTGTAAATTAAAACAGTTTATTAAATTTCTCGTCTGTTACAAACAATTTATCACTATTAGCGCCAGATGTCAACTATCGGAAGCAAATAATTCAGATAATTAAACACACAGCACCTGCAGTTATTTTGGTTTTTAGTCCAGCCGGACATTTTTCAGCCGCGCGCGTAGCTGTTCAAACTCGTCGGGATCGTTGAAGTATATCTTAATATGCCCTTTGCGCCTGTTTTTGGATTCTATTTCGATCGGAGCTCCGATCGATTCTTCCAGCTCGGCTTCCAGGTGCTGGTAATGTGTGGGGGGCTGGTCTTCTTCGGTTTTCTCGGCCTTTGTTTTCTCTTTGGGTTTATTAATTTCTCGAACCGCCTGTTCTGTCTGGCGGACACTATAACCCCTTGATTTGATCCGTTTAGTTAGATTTATAATATCATTTTCGCCCTTCAGGCCCAGGAGTGCGCGTGCGTGACCCGCGCTAAGAGAACCCTCTTCGATTGATTTTTTCACAACTACCGGCAAATCCAGCAGTCGCATACGATTTGCTATTGCGCTGCGGCTTTTTGCCACTGCCGTGGCGAGCTGCTGCTGGTTCCAGTCCTGTTGTTTCAGCAGCCTGCGGTAAGCGCGGGCTTCTTCGATCGGATTCAGGTTTTCCCGCTGAATGTTTTCCACCAGGGCTACGGTCAGAGCTTCTTTTTCATTTAAATCGCGGACTATTGCCGGGATGGTATCAAGCTGAGCCTGGCAGGCGGCCCGCCAGCGTCTTTCCCCGGCGACCAGCAGATATTTTCCGTCCCGGGGTGGTCTTACCACCACTGGTTCAATCACACCCTGTTTTCTAATCGACTCTGTTAGTTCTGCCAGTCTTTCCGGATTAAAATTTTTCCGGGGCTGCTGGGGATTGGGTTCAATTTCATCAACAGGAATCCTTTTAAGTTCTGCCTCTTTTTTATCCCGGGGGGGCAGAAGTGAATCCAGACCCCGTCCTAAACCTTTATTGCTCACGACAGATAACCTCCTCGGTTGCACGCAGGTAAGCAATGCTTCCCGCACAGCAGGGAGCATGGGTGACTACCGGCTTTCCAAAACCGGGCGCTTCGCTTATCCTTACGTTACGCGGTATTTTAGTATCCAATACAAGTTCTTCAAAATAGTTCTCAACTTCCTGTTTTACATCCCGGGCCAGGTTGGTGCGTTCATCGTGCATGGTAAGCAGGATGCCGGCCACGGAGAGTTTTTGGTTGAGATTCTCTTTAATTCTCTGGACTGTCTCCCAGAGCTGACTTAATCCCTGAAGTGCGTAGTATTCGCTCTGCAGGGGGATAATTAAATTATCCGCAAATAAAAGGGCGTTCAAAGTTAAGGGCCCAAGACTGGGCGGGCAGTCAATGATAATTCTCTCGAAGCGATCCTTAACACCGGTTAGTTTGTTGCTGAGTTCCGTAAAATCGGAATTTTCGCGCGGCAGTTCTGCCCGCGCACCATTAAGCTCAATGTCTGCCGGCAGGATAGAGAGGCCCTCAATATCAGTCTTTTTGCAGGCATCCTCAAACTCAGCCCCGGAGAAGAGAAGCTCGTAGATTCCCGGGCCCTCATAATTATCACAGCCCAGACCTCCGGTAGCGTTGGCCTGGGGATCAAGGTCGATAAGCAGAGTCTCGTAATCCCCCAGGGCAAACCCTGCAGACAGATTGATGGCAGTTGTGGTTTTTCCCACCCCGCCTTTCTGCATAGCGATAGCACTGACAATCGTCATAAGAAGCACCTCACTAACATTATAGCTAAAAAACAGACAAACAGTCAGAAAAAAATGTTTCACGTGAAACACTAATCCAACTTCCACCTCCGGGCTATACGAGAAACCCCAGAGGAAAAAACGGATAAGAGGCGGGAAGGATAACGGCAAAGTCAACTTGACACAATTTTACCACAGAGGTCGCAGAGGGACACAGAGGTAAAATCGAAACCTTAAAATATTTTTTTGACAGGATTACTTCACACCCATAAAACGATTAATCAACCCATTAATTGACTGGATTGTCTTGATTAACTTCGGATAACGGCAAAAACAATAGGGCAACGGGATTCTGTGGCGCTGTTACTACAGCGCTGAAAAAAATGCATTTGAGATTGAATTTATTTGTAATCCAGTAAATCCGAATTACAGTCCAGTCTATTATGTTTTTGATTTATAATTTGAAGTCAATTTGTGTTATAAATATTTAGCAGTTGCTCGACCACTCGAGCTCTCTGGCTCACTGGCTCTCATGCTCTGTTTGTTTCTCTGTGAGCTAATTGATTTTGCTGTGTCTGTGTTCTGATTCTAATCCTGTCCATCATGTTAATCCCGTCCAAATAGCAGTTGATTTTGATGTAGCTGTTATCCCTTTCAAATGTTTTGACTTTACTCTGTGCCCTCTGTGATGAATACAGTTGAGAGAGTTCCGGGTTAAAATCAACAAAAAAACTACTGCGTATCGGCCGTTGAAGTTACCTTCTCTACTGTTTTAGAATTTTCTCCGTGTCCTTCTGTGACCTCTGTGGTGAAAAGATGTTGGTTTTGTTTTCGCGCAAACGCGTCTCTTCGTCTTTTTTAACTTTTTGTTTTACTTTGTGGTGAGAATCACTTAAGTTGTGCTGTAGGTTATCCAGGGGAGGGAGTTCCATTCGGATTGTTTCACGTGAAACAATTTTTCTTTTCCCCACCAGTAGAACTGCTGGCTGATACCTTTGTGGTTAGCGGTTAGCAGAGCACTTACTCTTCCGGTGGTTTTGGGTGGCGGTTGGACGCTGGGGCCGCTCCAGCGGATGCGGGGGTCGAAACTGTCCGGGCAGCAGTTGTCTATTTGCTGCCAGTTAAGGGCGGATCTGGTTACCACCTGCAGCGGTCCGTATTTGTTTAAATCCGCATCCTGGACCCGTGCGTGGATTATCTCCACATTTTCACAATCAAGGCGGTTTAGCAGCCAGCGCAGCAGGGCTATTGATTTTGTTTTTGGTTCCAGCAGATATATTTTCTGTTCAGGGTTGGCTATGGCAAGGATCAGGCCGGGGATTCCGACTCCGCTGCCGAGGTCGATAACCGGTTTTTTGGGTTCGAGAAGGGGAAGGACGAGCAGGCTGCGCAGTATCAGGTCGCGCTGGATTCTGTCGGGATCGGTTTCCCCCACCTGGGGGTGAGCGCGTGCTATGCGTGAAAGGCCCATAGTCAATCGTTGAAAGTCGGGGCTGGTGATATCCGGCAGTGTGTGCATTATATTAACTCTGTTTGCCTTCGAGGTATATCATCAGAACCTGGACGTCGGTTGGTTTAATCCCTGAAATGTTCTGGGCCTGGGCCAGGGTCCGGGGTTGGACTCGTTTCAGTTTTTCAACCGCTTCATTGCTGAGCTGGGGGAGCTGGTCGTAATCTATATGCCGGGGTATCTTTTTTTCTTCCAGTCTGCGAAGTTTTTTTATCTTGTTATCCTGGCGTTTTATATAGCCTTCGTATTTTGCTTCCACTCCGAGCTGATCGGCAACCCTGTTTATCCGGGGTTTATCAATCAAACTGGCTTCCAGTAGGTCATCAATTGTAATTTCAGGTCGTTTTAAAAGTTCCCACAGGGAGAGTCCGCGTGAAATATCCAGATCCAAATTTTCTTTGTTCAGCCGGGTCAGTTCGTCGGAGGAAGGAGTTATCCGGTTTTCTTTGAGCTGCCTGCGAAGTTCTTCCTGTTCTGTTTTTTCTTTCTGGAACTCGGTCCAGCAGTGTTCATCAATGAGATTACGCTTGCGGGCGATAGGCATCAAACGGTAATGGGCGTTATCATATCTCAGCCTGAGGCGGTATTCGGCCCTGCTTGTAAACATCCGGAAGGGTTCTTTTGTCCCCTTGGTTACCAGCTCGTCAATAAGTACTCCGATGTAAGCCTCGGTGCGGGAGAGAATTAACTGCTCTGTATTTAAAACCGCCCCGGCGGCATTGGCGCCGGCAACCAGTCCCTGGGCACCGGCTTCCTCGTAGCCGGTGGTGCCGTTGATCTGACCGGAAAAATACAGACCCTTTAGCTTCCGGGTCTCCAGGGTTGGTTCAAGTTGTGTCGGCTGGAAGTAATCGTATTCTATTGCATAACCCCAGCGGGTAAGCCGGGCATTTTGGAGTCCTTTTATACTGTGGACCATATCAAGCTGAACATCTGTGGGCAGGGAGGTGGGGATTCCGTTGGCGTAAAGTTCTTCTGTGGCCAGTCCTTCGGGTTCCAGAAAAACAGTATGGCTTTCCTGGTCGCTGAATTTTACGACTTTGTCTTCAATGGAAGGGCAGTAGCGGACACCGGTTCCTTTAATTACACCGGTTCCATAAAGTGGGGAACGCCCGAGGTTATCCCGTATTATATTATGTGTTTCAGAATTGGTATCTGTCTGCCAGCAGGGGAGCAGGTTTTTTGGTTGTTTGCAGGAATAAAAACTGAAAAAAGGAGGAGGTTCATCGCCGTCCTGGCGTTTTAGAAGAGAAAAGTCGACCGAACTGGAGCTGATGCGCGGCGGTGTGCCTGTTTTTAACCTTCCGCGTTCAAAGCCGAGTTCCTCAAGTGAGGCGGCGAGCCTGGAAACCGGTGATTCCCCCATTCGTCCTGCACCAAAGTTCACATCCCCGATATGGACCAAACCGCGAAGAAAAGTTCCCGCACAGAGTACGGCGGCTTCACAGGTGTAAGTAACTCCGGTTATAGTTTTTACCCCGCTGATTCGTCCCTTGCTGGTAATTATTTCGGTTACCCTGTCCTGTTTGATAGTAAGATTTCCAACCTGCTCCAGCATCTGACGGATTGTGCGCTGGTAAAGCTGGCGGTCGCACTGGGCCCGGGGAGCCTGAACCGCGGGGCCTTTACTTTTATTTAAAGTTTTAAACTGGATCCCCGCCTGTTGTGTCGCCCGCCCCATAATTCCGCCCAGGGCGTCGATTTCAAGCACGATCTGGCCCTTGGCCAGACCGCCGATGGCGGGATTGCAGGACATCTGACCGATAAGATCATAATTATCGCTGATAAGCAGAGTTTCTGCTCCCCGACGAGCCGATGCAGCAGCAGCCTCTACTCCGGCATGTCCACCGCCAATAACAATAATCTCAAATTTATCCACCTTCAACATTTTATACTTCACCCGGTTCAAGAAAAATAATTACCTTCAAGATTCTTTGACTTTGCCAGAATAGTAACAATAATTATAACCTAAGTTGAGCGATTCTGTGCATGAGGATGTATCACATCTTGTTTTCTCATTCTCGACAGCTTCCGGCTGTCTGTGAGGTATACAGCCATTGGCGCACCTCCTGTGCGCCAGCCCATGGCTGTATAAATCCGAAAACAAGACATGACACATCCTCACCCATCGGGTGGAGAGGA
>CAYTSZ010000036.1:0-13731 GCA_964440635.1 uncultured bacterium | reverse complement strand
GTCTCTCTGGCGGTATTCTGTATGTTCCAGAGCCCTGGAGGGGCTCGGTTTGGGATATACAGACCTCGCAGCAGTCCGGAGGACTGCGAGAATGAGTCAGAGAGATAGGGTGTCTCCGATCAAGAATCGCTCAATTTAGGAATTATACACTTGATGTATCAAACTGTGTTTGGGGAGCTTTTGAAATGGGATCTTTTAACTGTCCACATAAAGATATTGAGAATGAACGCTGTTATCGGCTGGAAGAAGTGTGTGTTCCCGGGCGGGCCGGGTGTGTGCTTGAGGGGAGCAGTTTTATGGTCTCTGCTGAGGAAAGAATAGAGAAGAAAAACTCAAAACGGGTGAAAAATAGTGAGGATAAGTAAAAAGGATGTGGAGTTTGAAACATGTCGCTCCGGAGGACCCGGCGGGCAGCATGTGAACCGCCGGGCGACGGCGGCACGGCTGCGGGCAAAAATAGGGGGGCTGCCCCTTTCCGACGAAGAAAAAGAGCTACTTCGGGAAAACCTTCCGCCCAGGTTTCTGGTGAAAGGGGATGAATTTATAATTGAAAACTCAGATTCTCGTTCCCAGCAGCAAAACAAGAAAAACGCTTTAAAGCAGGCAAACGCAGAGATAGAGGAAGCGCTGGAACAGGGAAGGCAGAAGAAAAAAAGACAGAAACGAAAAAAACGCATTTCCTCAACAAAAAAAGGTGGGGGCGGGGGAGGAAGCAAAGATATTCATGAGGAACAAAAACAGCGCAGGCGCTCGGAAAGCACTGATGACCTGCTGGAGGCAGCCTACGAAGAGGCGCCGGAGGTTATAGGACCGCTGCTGGATGAAGAATAATTAAAACGGGGTGATATATTATGGGTAAAATGGTTAGTTTCCTTTATAAACTGGCCCGGACCGCCAACGATGTTGAAAAGCTTTCAAGCGGCAACCCGAAACGGATCGGTAAAAGAATAAAGAATAAAGTTATCGGCCGCAAAATAGTCAGCAAACTACTCAAATAAGGAGGGTTTAAGATGGAAGATATTATAGAAGAAAAACGGATAGGCGAAAAACTGTCGATAGGTGTTCAGGCGGAAGCAGGAGAAATCGGACTTTTTATTGCATCGGAAGATGTTTCGGCCAGTTGTGCATTTTTACCGGAAGAATGGGAAGCTTTTGTGAAAGCAATCAAAGAGGCCGACGAAAAAATCTCCTGACCGTCCCAATTAGCTCGCAGATTTACGCTGATGGACGCAGATTAACTACAAAATCAACGTCACAACCTATTTTTACCACAGAGGTCACAGAGGGACACGGAGGAACTTCAAAAGCATTTGAGAGGGTAACTTCAACGTCAAATACGCGGTGGTTGTTTCGTGAATTTCCACATGGAACATACAAATTGTAACTTACAACTGTTTCTATGGGCTGGATTGAAAGTCCGATTTACTGGATTACAAACAAATTCAATATCAACCCATTTTTTTGACCGCAGCGGAAGCTGCGCACCTGCGAAAGCGATTCGACACGTTACCTCAGAGGTGGGCTGAAATTTCCGCCAGGTCTTCGATAGCGTGATCGGCCGCTTCTTTCAGTTCCTCCGGGGCATTGTAGGCGAAAGATAGCCCGACCTCCCGGGCTATAAATACATCGTTTTTTTCATCTCCCACAAATGCACATTTCTCGAGGGAAAGGTTGTATTCTCTTTCCAGCAGCCGGACAAAATCTATTTTTCCCTCGTAATCACTGGGCAGTATATTCCAGTAATCAAGTTTTCCTACCTCGTCCCAGAGCAGATCGATGGCGGCAAAAGAATGGGTGATATGAAGTTCCCTCTGCGCTTTTCTGGCGTGGTTGGCGAAACCGCCGGAAATAACTGCGCTGCGGATATCCCGCCTGTTCAGTTCTGCCAGAAGTTCTCTGACACCCTCGTTATAGGGAATGGTTTCTGTAACCTTCAGGTATTTGTCTTTATCAAGACCGTATTTTTTTAATACTCCCGCACTTTCCCGGGCCCAGTCGAGGTAACTGTGATACTCGCCGTTTTCCCATTTCTGCAGATTAAGTTTTTCCTCGCGCACGGCATCAGCGCCCAGCTCGTGCATCAAAAGCGACCAGAGATTGGTGAACTCGGCGATTTTTCCACCCTTCAGTATTCTCTCGCTGCTGGAAAAAATAGTTCCCTCCAGATCAAAGAAAAACAGTTTTATCGTCATTTTAATCAATCACCGGTTCAATCGGAGTAGGGCACTACGGAGACAAAGGCAGGATCCACGGGCAGAAACATTTTTCGGACCAGATCCCGGAGTTGTTCCTTTTTTACCCCAAGCAGTGCATCTTCATACTGATCATCAAATTGTGCCCCCCGGCCTAAAATTTCAAATAATCCCCGGTGGCGGGCAATATCGGAGCTGGTTTCGTGTTTCATCAGAAAAGTGCCCCGCTTGTAGTTCAAAGCACGATCGAATTTTTTGGAATCTATTTTCTCAGCCAGGGAATCAATAATTTCCGTCAGCCCTTCTCGAAACCGGTTTCCTTCGTTGTCTCCTCCGCCGAGATAAAAAACAAAACAGGAGGGTCCCCGGCGGGAGGGATATGTGACTCCCACCTGGTAGCCAAGAGAACGTTTTTCACGCAGTTCCTGGAAGAGCATACTGCCCATACCGCTGCCCAGTAGCCCCTGCAGAAGCTGCAGGGGGATATAATCTTCACTTCCCACCGGAGGAGCCGGATAAAACAGCAGATGGGTGGGCTGTTCGATTTCTTTGTGTATTATCTCCCGCCCGCTGTTTGGAGTAAATTCCTCTTTATCCTTGTAAAGACGGGGATTTCCCTCTAAATCAAGTCCGTTTATAATTTCTTTCAGTTTATCGGGTTCACAAAAGCCAACGGTCGAAACAACCAGATCGGCAAGAGAAAAATTATCCCGATAAAACTGCCGGCAGTCCCCGGGAATGAGAGTGTCAACCGTATGTTCATGTCCGCGCAGAGGAGAGGAGTAGGGGTGTTTGCCGTAAAAAAACTGGCTGCCCCTGTCCATTGCCAGGCTGAAAGTCTGATCGGCCCGGGAACTTATCTCGGCAAGCTGGCGGGTCTTTGTCCTTTCAAAGGCCGGACCGGAAAAAACCGGAGTATTAAAAACCATTTCGATGATTTCAAACAGAGCGGGGAGATTTTCGTTTATGGCAGTAAAACTCAAAACGGTATAATCACGCCCGACGGAGCTGGATACCTTCAATCCATGGTTTTCCACAAACCGGCTGAACTGGTATATATCAAGTTTTTCCGTGCTGGTGGTAAGCAATTCCGAGGTCAGAACCGCAAGTCCTTCTTTGCCGGCCGGATCACAACTGCTGCCCACGGGGAAGAAAAATTTTATAACACTCAGCGGCGGTTGATGACGCCGCTGGTGGATAAGTTTTGCTCCGCAGTCCAGAGTTTCCTTTATATATTCATCTACCATTTTTCTCACCATTTTTTTCATAGGGCTTAACAACGCCGGTTACCAGCGGTCTGCCTTTAAAAAATGAGCGGGCCGTATCCTGAAGCTGCTCGGGAGTTAGTTTTTCTATGTTCGAAAGATAATCAAGTAGAAAATTAAGATGCCCGATAGCCTCCCAGTAGCCGATCTGTTCGGCCTGGTTGGCGGGAGTCTGGGCGGAATATATAAACCCGGCTTTCTCCCTGTTTTTAAACCGCTGTAGATCTTCTTCGGCCACCGCGTTTTCTCTAAATTCCTCGATTTCGTTTACTATCTCTCCCCGCAATCTATCCAGATGTTTTTCCTCGCTTCTGAATTTGATCATCACAGGCCCCGGTTCCTTCTGCAGCCAGAAACTTGCGTTTATACCGGTCGCCAGTTTTTTTCTGAGAACCAGGTTTTCATAGAGCCGGGACGATTTTGAGCCGCCCAGCAGGCTGATAACCACATCCAGGGGCAAAGTGCGGGGAGATTCAACCGGCAGCCCTACCGTGCCCATAAGCCCGCGGAGCTGACCGATCTCTTCTGTGAGTTCAAAATAATCTTCGTCGGGTGGTTCCGGATTTGAAAATACTGTTTCTTCGGCTGCTTCATTCTTAAATTGAAAAAGCTCATTTATTTTTTCCAGAACTTCCGGGGCCGGAAAATCACCGGCTACAACTATTATGGTTCGCTCCGGAGAATAATAGTTGCTATAAAAATCCAGAAGCTGTTGGTGGGAAACATTGTTCAGTACCTCGCTGGTCCCGATTGTCAGCCGTCCATAAGGATGATTTTTATAGAGACGGGGTACAAACTGTTTCCACAGTTTTTTCTGGGGATTATCTCCATAGCGGGCCAGTTCAGAAAGAACTATATTCCGTTCCTTTTCAAAATCATCCTTCTGAAGCTGCGGCGCGCAGACCAGTTGCTCAAGCAGCTCCAGTCCCCGCTGCCAGAAAGATGCCGGCAGGGTCGAATAGTAGTAGGTATAGTCGGGGGAAGTGGCCGCGTTCAGATATCCACCCACCTCTTCAACAATACTGTTAATCCGGCCAGCCGATAGATTTTCGGTCCCTTTGAAAACCATATGTTCCAGAAAATGGGCGAGACCGTTGTTCTTTTCGTTTTCATAAACAGAACCCACCCTGAGCCAGCTCTGGACCGAGACGGTGCGGGCCTCTGGAATCTGTTTCAATATAACAGTCAGACCGCTATCCATAGTGTAATAATCCAGCGGACCTAAAAAATCAAACTCTGTATGTTCCATAATTATCCGTTTCCCGGTCAGTAAAGACTTAAATATTGAGCTGAAGTTGAAAATTATAACTTAATAAACAGTGAAATAATAACAGTCCGTCACCGAAAAGATTGACGTACCAGATAAACGCAGGTGGACGCAGATTAAAGCAGAAAAAGAAAAAAAGGACGATTAGAGGTTTGTATAAAGAAACCAATGAATTTTTTGTTTTGACCGTCATTCCGTGGACGGCAATGACGATAGGGTTATTTTTTGGATTTATGGCTTCAACTATAAACTACGAACTGGATTTATTGAACTGTAAACTGACATATACTTCGAACCGGCTTTACCTCCCGGTGATAATTGTCTGGTCATAATCTGTGTTTTTGTTAAAATTAGACAGAATATAAAATATATAAAGAAAGGTGTTTTTTTGATGGGAAACTTTTTCAGCCGGCAAACCAGGGGAATGCAGTTGTTGTGGATAATGGGCGGACTTGTAATCATACTGGCTATTGTATTTCTATTTCAAAATGTTTTTCAGAATAAAAATAAAATCGTAGAACCACCTCAGTTAAAGTCGGGTCTTTGGAGATTTATTTCGGCTCCCGTGGGGCAGGGGGACGGACAGGTAGTGATAAATCCCGAGGGCCAGGTTGCGGTGATTGATGCAGGGAAAGCCAGCCAGGTTTCAAAACTTATCCGGTTACTTAAATACCTGGAAGTTGAGAAAATAGAAACCCTGGTATTAACTCACCCCCATCTTGACCATATTGGTGGCGCACTGGAGATAATTAATAACTTTGAAATAGGTAAAGTATGGGATTCGGGCCACGATCATCCGATTGAAACCTATATGGAAATTCTCAAAGAAATACAACGTCGGAATATAACTTATTACCGGGTTAAAAGAGGCGATGAACCGGAGCTACTGCCGGGTAAAACCGTAAAAATTATCAATCCGGGCCGAAGAAAATATTCCAATCCCAATAACGCCTCGATTTCTTTTGTCCTGAATATGGCAGGCACACGGATTCTTTTGACCGGAGACGCCGAGAAAAAAGTAGAAAAAGAATGGGTAAGAGAAAATCTCCTGAACAAGGTCGAGATATACAGCGCCGGTCATCACGGCAGCAGAACTTCCAGCAGTGCCACGCTTTTATCCGAAATCGATCCGGAACTGGTAATTATATCCGCTCCTTTATCGCACGAAAGCCCATACGGGCATCCGCACGGGGATGTTATTCGTCGCTTTGAGCAGAGAAATCTGGAAATAAAACATACCGGCAAACTGGGCTATATAGAGGTTATAGTTGACCCCGGGGAAGAACCGGGGGAGTATGATATTTTAACTTATCCTTTCGAGGCTCTTTTACATTCGTATAAACCAGTGATTTCCGGGGAAATCGTATCGTTTCCCGACGAAGGAGCAAATATCAAAAATCACCTCGAGTGGAAAGGTGCCGCCGGAAACAGTTATACTGTTCGGAAAAACGAAATAGAACTTGAAGCCGGTGACGATTCTCGCCTCTGGTACAGGCAAATTAGCGCACCCCGGCTATTTTTTGAAAACACCATACCGGAAAACTGGCTGCTGGAAACAGAACTGGATTTACCTCTCAAATACGGCAGGGAAGCGGGGGTTTTACTGGTCGAACCGTCCCGGCATCGCTGGCTGCACTGGGGGCCGACGGGTGAGGGGGATCAAACGAGGATGCTTTTTTATGACGGGCGTCAGATGAAGACCCTGGAAAGTATCAGTTACATTTATAAACACATCGGGCTGGCCCTTGAAAACGGACAGTTAATTCCTCTTTTCAAGAAAGAAAAATCAGCGCAGTGGAATCGGCTTGAACCGGTTGATATGCCTTTCAGTAATTTTAAACTCGGGATATACGCAAAAAGCTGGTCGGGCGGGGAGAATTACCGGGTTAAATTCAAACAATTGAATCTGTCGAAATTAAAAATCAAGTAATTCGAAGGGCAAAAATCTTTCGTCGATCAGGCTGTCCAGGTCAAGATAAGCATCCAGGTCGGTATTTTCATTCAGCCACTCGCCCCAGCGGGTGTAGAGGTTAAAACTCTGGGGAAAATCGGTTGTCAGTGCAGCCCGCTCTGATTGCCAGAGCATTTCCAGTTGTTGCGCCGGATAGAGATCCGGATACTTTTCCGAAAAAAGATTGAGGGCTTCGGTTGGATTTTCCTTCACTTCCTGAATACTCGAGTGCAGAGTAGAAATAAACGATTGAATTATATTGGGATAATCTTCCACCATCCGGTCGGATGCTGCCACCACAAGCTCGCCGGTTTCGGGCAACTGAGCGTCTGTGAAAAAATGACATTCCACTTCGGCTCCGGCCATATTAAGCCAGACACCGTCAAAAGCCAGGTCTCCGGGGAATAAAACGTCAATTTCGCCGGCTATAAGTTTTTCTAATCCATCGCCTTTATCTGCTGTCAGGTTTAAATCTCCCGGGACGGTTCCACCGGCCCGTTTAACCACTGTTTCAAAGAGTTGTCTGGCCAGTTGCTGGCTGCCCCCCCGAAAATAAATTTGATGTTCGGGCCCAACCGCGGTGATACCCTCTGAATTTTTATTGTTACAATAAAATACTCCGGCCTGACTGACAGAAATATGGGCGAGAGCCGTTATATTTTTGTTTGTCAGGTATCTAAACAATACAAACAGAGGCAACCCGAGGGCAATATCCACTTCGTTTTTACCAAGACGTTCAAGACCGGCAAAAGGTGAATCCGGCTCGATAAGATTTAAATCGATACCGTTTTTTTTGAACAGACCCTGCTCCTTCGCCTGAATCAGGGGCAGATGGTGGGGCGCTATTTTTCTTTCAAGAAGCAATTTTATGGTTTCCATATTTATCAGTCCTCTCATACATATATCGACAGATACGGGTTCGTAGTTAAGTTCTATACATCCAGATAGATCGGTCTTTTGACTTACTTATCTTTATCTGTAAGATCTGACATTTTAAAATCATGGCATTTACTGACGGATTACCCTAAAATGTATTTAAGTAAGGTTTTAATTACCAGCTCAATAAGAGGAGGAGAATATTCGTGGAAATTTTAAAGGGAGCAGAAATTTTTAACAACAGACTTAAAGAAACGGTTCATGAGGATACGCAGGTGGGAAAACAAAGTGTGTCGCTTACAGTGGCGGGGATTGAAAAGTTTACCGGCCCCGGCGAACTTGATTTTGGAGGAAGTGAATTTAAGACGGGCAAGCGGGAAACGAACAAACCACTGCTGCGCGACGAAGAGGATAAATATGGCTGGTGGGAACTTGACGGGGGAGATTATCTGCTGGAACTAAATGAAATTCTTGATCTTACCGGGGAACAGATTGCTTTTATCCAGCCTCACGAACACCTTTATATAAATGGTGCTTCTGTTCCCGGGCTGTTTTTTACCGCAGACGACGCACGAGAAAAAATCAGGATTCCACTGAGGGTGGGCCAGGAGGGCCTGAATATTAAAGAAAATGCCCGGATTGCCACTCTGCTTGTGTTCGCATAGGCACTGCAGCGCTCCGGCGATTAATTATTTGCTTTTTTGTGGATTAACTATTATGGTTATCAGTTCCCGGTCAATCTCAACTTTGAAAGGTTTGATTTGGGCTTCTGAGTAACGATTGACTTTACGGGACTGTTCTTAAGGGTGTAGTATGAATTAAAAATTTTACGAGGAGGAAATTATTATGGCTGCCGAAGCACCGCTCGAAGAACTGCAGAGGGTAAAAAACGAACTTGAAGGTTTGAAGATGAAAGATGAGGAAATCTATAACGATTTTGTGCAATTTTTTAAGAAAAATCGCTCGATTGGCTACAAAAATATCTGCAAACTGCTGATGGAGGAAGTAACACCCAAGGAGTTAAAAGGTCTGGAGTAAGGTAACTTTATTCCCGTCTTTAAGCACTTAACCAATCTATAACTCTACTCTAATAACCGGGGTAAAATATGAATAAAGTAATAGTGGTGGAATCTGCCGCAAAGACAAAAACAATCCGCCGTTTTCTGCGGGGCGAGTATGATGTTATCGCCTGCGGTGGACATATTGTCGATCTTCCGGACGACAGTCTGGGCGTCGATATCGAAAATAATTTTGAGCTTGATACTGTTCCCATCCGCTTTAGGGGCCAGGATAAAGTAAAACGTATGCGCGAGCGGCTGGCGGATGCCGGCGAGGTTCTTCTGGCCACAGACCCCGACCGTGAGGGTGAAGCCATAGCGGCTGACCTGCTGGAACACTGTGTTCCTTACGGGGCCGAGGCAAAAAGAATAGAGTTTAACGCCATTGTCTATCACGCCGTGAAAGAAGCGCTGGAAAATCCGCGCGAAATTCATGAAAACAGGGTGCAGGCCCAGCGAGCTCGCCGCGCCCTGGATCGCCTGATCGGCTTCATAATTTCTTCGATGACTCAGTTTGATCCCGAAGGGCCGGGTCTACCCGCAGCCGGGCGAGTAATGGCACCGGCTGTTTCACTGGTGGTCGATCGAGAAATAGAGGCGGAGAAATTTGAAGTACGCCATTACTGGACTCTCCAGTGCGCATTGAGCCTGGAGGAAGAAAACCTGCAGGCTCAACTCAGCGGTGAATACGAGGATTTTGAGCTGGTAAAAAATATTGTTAAAGAATTAAAAGAGATAGGAAACATGCAGGTTCTCGAATGCGACCAGGATCCGGAAGATAAACTGAATCCTCTGCCGCCTTATACCACGGATGCCCTTCAGGACGATGCGGATAATCTGCTCGGTTTCACTCCCCGAAGAACAATGCATATTGCCCAGCAGCTCTACCAGGGAGTCGAAATAGACGGCTCCTCCCAGGCTCTAATAACATATATGAGAACGGATTCCAGCCGCGTTTCACCATATGCCATGGGACTTGCCCGGCAGGCTTTCGAAAACCGGGAGGATACCCCGGACGAACTCTACCAGGGGCGACCCTGGCAACCCGGTAGCGGTCAGCAGGATGCTCACGAAGCAATCCGTCCGACTATGCCGGAGAAACCTGATTTTTTTCCTGAAAATCTGGAGGGAAAAATAGACGAGGATTTTCTGGCCCTTTACAAAATAATATACTACCGTTTCTTGGCCTCCCAGGCCAGCTCAGCCCTTTATCATCGCACCGATCTTACTTTACAGGGCGGGGATTACAGAGCGGAGGCTACCGGTTATAAACTCAAAGAGGAAGGTTTTTTGAGATTCTATAACGAATTCTGGCCCAGATACTCACATGAAGAGGTTGAGCTGCCCGACCTCGAATTTGGTGAACAACTTGATATAAATAAAGTATGGCCGGAACCCGAACAGACATACCCACCGCCCCGTTACCGCGAGGGTTCGCTGGTCCGCGAACTTAAAACCAAGGGAATAGGCAGACCCTCAACTTATGGCGATATTCTGCAAAAAATCAAACGGGGCAGGGGAGGATACGGTTATACAAATAAAGTCCGGGGCAAGCTGCGGCCCACGGAACGGGGATTTAATCTCTGTGATTATCTACGCAAAAAATTCCATCAGGTCATCTCCTACTCCTATACGGCAAAAATGGAAAAAAATCTGGAACTTATAGAGCAGGGGCAGCTCAGTTATGAAGATTTTCTGAAAGAAGAGTTTGAATGGCTTAAAGAACCCTACAGAATAACCCGAAGTGAAGGATGGTTATCCGGTGATCTGCCTTCGCCGGCCCAGGTTGAGTATCTAAAAAAACTGGGCGAAGAAGTGGATATGGAGATTCCCGATGAGGTTTTCAAGGAAAAAAGCGAAGTAAGTGAATGGATCGATAAACTGCAAGAGCAGATCAGCCCTGTTGTCAGAATCGGGCCGATAGAACCGGCAGATGTCTCCGGAGTCTCCTGTTACAGGTTCAGACTATATTTCAACCGGCCGCTGCCGGATGAAGAAAAAGAATTTGTAAAGAAGGAAAAGATGAAATATCAACCCGGTGGCAAAGGGCGAATGCCGGCCTACCAGTTTCAACGCCAGAACAAAGAACGAGTCGAAGAATTACGACAGGAACTAATCGAGCGTTACACTGGAGAAAACAGCCCTCTTGAAGCCGAATTTGAAGTAATAGATTAAATCTATTCTTCTTTTTCTTCCTCTTCTTCCTCAGGTTCGGGTTCGGGTAATTCCTGGGGCAGGTATTCGTCAAGAATATCCTCTGCTTCTTCCAGGGAACAATCCTCAATCCCCATTATTTCTCCCAGTACAAACTGCTGAACGGTGTCATAGACTCGTTTTTCAGTGATATTAAGTTTCTGATCGAGAAAACGGGTGTGCAGCTTTTTCAAACCCTCCATTGTTTCGTCCAGTTTTCCCTGTTGAACGTCGTCAAGCAGAGCTTTTAGAGTTTGCTGATGGATTTTCTCCGGATGTTCGCCCTCTTCGGCGTCATATTCTTCCAGGATAAAATCCCTTACTTTCTCAAGCCTTTTGTAGAATTCTTTTTTGTCGGTTAATTCTCTCACTCCGACCTCTTCTACATTATTAGCGGGGATCTTAACGGTTTGCTGTCTCAGGTGGATATTAATCACATAATACTCCTGAGTTTCTCCGTCAAGATCTATTCGTTCTTTCTCTATAATTTCACCGGCACCGTAATGCGGGTATATAACTGACTGGCCAATGTCCAAGATGATCGGCCACCTCCTTTAAAACAGATATCATTATGTTATCAAATAATTACGGAAATTAACAGGATGAAGTTATAAACAAAAAAACAGAGAGAAAATCAACTCGACTGTGCTAACATACTGGACATCTATGTTTAAATTTGTAAACTTTTTACCATGAGTACTAATTTTTAAATTTGAATTTACGAATACATATAAAACCCTAAAGAAAGAGTAGGCGATCATTATGGCTAAAAAACTTTTTATAAGTGCGGGTAATCGAGGTATTGGACTGGAATTTGTCCGGCAGTATTTAAGCGATGGCTGGCAGGTTTTTGCTACTGTTCGTGAGCCTGAAGAAGCCAAGGAACTGACAGAACTGCGCGAGCAGAACCCGGATCAGCTTAAAATACTGAAACTGGACGTTACAATACCGGAGGCGATTGAAGCCGTCGGAAGAACAATGGAACGTCTTACCGAAGGGGTGGATCTCCTTATAAATAACGCTGGCACCTACGGAGCACGAAAAAAGTTTACCGAACTGAATGCCGGGGATATAGAGGATGTATTCGATACCAACTGCCTGGGGACTTTTCGATTGACCAGGCGGCTGTTTTCACTCGTTGAAAATAACGCTGGCGATATCATATTTATCACCTCGCTGATGGGTTCCATAGATGATAACCGCAGTGGTGGTGCTTATCCCTACCGGATTTCCAAAGCTGCTCTAAACATGCTGGGTAAAACCATCGCCGAGGATTATAAAGACCGTTCCATCAATACACTGATGCTGCATCCCGGCTGGGTTGAGACACGTATGGGTGGGCCCAATGCAAAAATCAGCCCCGAAGAATCCGTTTCCGGAATGCGCAAGGTTATCGGAAAACTGGACCGGGAGATGAGCGGAAAATTTTATGCTTACGATGGTAAAACCCGCCCCTGGTAAACTGATTTACTTAAAATCATGGAAAGGAAATCAAACATATGGATCTTGAAGAGGTAAACAAAAAACTTCGCCAGGCTATCGAAGATGAACTTATAGTTCGTTTCAGTTATAAATGGAGAACCAGAGTGGTGGAACCATATCTGATTGGGGTTCACGAGGAAGAAAACGAACTTATGCTGCGGGGATTTCAGATAGAAGGGGAGAGTGAATCCGGCGGTCTTCCGGACTGGCGGCTTTTCAGGCTGGCGAAAATTTCAGGTTTAAAAATTACCGAACAGGAATTTAAACCGCGACGTGAAATTTATGAACCGAATGATCCGGATATGAAAAAAGTGGTTTCTCGGATTTAAAAATCCAGACTATTTTAAATTGACTGCAGCGGGGTAGTTCTGTTCTTTTTTACTAAAAGAAGCTGCCCGGCAGCAGTTACGTCCCGCTTTCTTGGCCCTGTAAAGCGCCTCGTCGGCCTTCTTTACCAACTCGGATGCGCTCCAGGCTGAAGAAGGAAAAGAGGCGCTGCTGACGCCTGCGCTGAGCGTGACATGGATGTTTTTATCCCCAACTGTTATTTTTTCTTCGCTTAGTTTCTGGCGAATTCTGTCTGCCATCTTTATTGCCCCGCCATCTGCACTTTCTGGCATTACAAACAGGAATTCCTCTCCGCCATAACGACCGACCGCATCTATGCTCCTGATCTCTTCTTTAAAAATTTGGGCCAGTTTTTTTAATATCAGATCGCCAACAGGGTGGCCGTGAGTATCATTTATTTTTTTAAAATAATCGATATCGGCCATCACCACCGCAAGCGATTTTTCATAACGACGCGCCCTTTCCAGCTCGCGCACGAGTATTTTATGAATATGGCGGTGATTTGGCAGTCCGGTCAGGCTATCACTGCGGGCCATGTGCTTGAGTTTCTGATTGCTTTTTTGCAGCTTTTCATTGAGTTCTCCCTGTCGGATAGCTATCGCTATGTGATTGCCCACAATATCCAGTAAGAACCGGTTTCTGCCGCTGAGTTTTGTTTTCTGTTTAAAAGTGAAATTAATAACTCCGATTGTTTCGCTTTCGACACTCAAAGGAACGGCCAGAAGGGAACGATATTGTTCCGGCTTCTTGATTTGTACCGGTTTAAAAGAAGAAGAATTATGAATATCCTGAACCTGCAAAATCTTGTCGCTGCTAAAAGCTTCCCCGGCCACACCTTCGTTTACCGAAAACGGTTTTTCTCTATTTAAAATTCTGATTTCTTCCGGATTGTGATTATAAACGGAAATGAATTTAAGATGATTGCCGGAACTATCGGGCACAGCGATACTCCCGGAGGAGGCGCCCAGTTCTTTTGTTGTGAGTTCAATAATTCTGTCCAGCGCTTTGTGAAAATCTTTGCATGTGAGCAGGGATTCACTTATCCCCGTCAATAATTTTAACACAGCCTCACTGGATTCAACCTGCATAGTATACATAC
>CAYTSZ010000035.1:0-13878 GCA_964440635.1 uncultured bacterium | reverse complement strand
GCTGTGCAGTGCCTTTGTTGAAAGTGACGCGCCTAAGGTTTATGTTTGTAATCTCATGACCCAGAATGGTGAAACTGATGAATACAGCGTCAGTGATCATCTGCGAGTTTTTGAGAGGATCCCGCCACGGGCGGTAGAATTTGATTATGTTTTTGTTAACAGCAGACGCCCCTCGAGGAAGATGCTGGAAGAGTATAAGAAGGAAGGCGCACGTCCGGTAAAATTTGATTATGATGATATTAAAAAAATGGGTTTAAAAATTCATGCGGATAGCTTTCTGGAGAGCGGTCAGCATTTAAGACATGATGTGGATAAAATAATTGAGCATCTACAATATGTGCTTGAAGAAAGGCAGGGCCAGCAGTGAAAAAGAAAAAACTGGAAGTGGTTACTCCAAATGGCCTGCATGCCAGATCGGCCCGAATAATTGTAGATTTACTCGACGAGTATGATGCCTCTGTATATTTAAAAAACAACAATGTGAAAGCGGATGCCCGTAGTATACTGGAGTTGATGATGCTGGCGGCGGCCCCCGGAACTGTGCTGGAAGCCGAGGCGTCCGGCCCGCAGGCAAAAGTTGCATTAGAAGAGTTAGAGAAACTTTTTGAAGAAGGATTTCGAGAAAATGACTGAACCACAGAATATGGTATTTCGAGGTCGTTCTATCTCCGCGGGAATTGGTATTGGCCCCGCCTCTGTACTTCCGGAGTATCAGTTTGAGATGGAAAATGTAAAAACGATCCCCGGAGAGGGCGATAAGGAAATTGAAAGATTCTATCGGGCCCTGGAAAAAACAAGACAATCCACCCATGAACTGATCGAACACGTTAGCAATACCCTTTTTGAGCAGATGGGGGAGCTTTTTTCCGTTCAGGAACTTGTTTTGAAAGATCCCACCTTTACCTCCCGGGTCACCCGGGCTATTGAGGAAGAAAATCTTTGCGCTGAATCGGCAGTGATTGTGGCTTTGCGTGAACTTAACAAGGAGTTTGTAAATAGAACTAAAGGCGGGGCACTGGAATCTCGTTCCGTAGATTTTCTGGATGTTGGAATGCGTATACTTCAGCAGATGGAAACTTCCGTTTCCCATCCCCAGCTTCCCCAGGGTGGAATTCTAATAGCCCGTCAGATTGCCCCCAGCCTGGCAATACGTCTGGGTGAGTATTCAATAGACGGGTTGATAACTGCCAACACGGATCGCAGCTCACATACCGCCATTGTGGCCCAGGCTCTTGAACTGCCCGCTATCGGTCTGCGTGACGAGGAGTTTTATGATATTGTAGAGCCGGGCGATGAAATCATTGTCGGCGCCAATCAGAATCAGGTAATTGTTAACCCATCGGATAAGAAAATTGAAATTTATGAAAAAGCAAGGGAGCATTTTTTCCGTTTTACCCGTGATATAAGAAAGAAAACCCAGGATCTTACGTCTGCAGAGTTGCCGATTACAATTCGGGGAAACCTGGGTTTACTTTCCGAGGTTTCTCTGTTGAAAAGGCAGGGGGGCGCCGGAGCCGGGCTGGTTCGAACTGAGTTTCTTTTTATGGGTCAGGCCGAGGAAATTCCGGATGAAGTCTTACAGACGGAAACATATCATCAGCTCTGTCATTTTATGGAACCCGACCCGGTCACTATCCGTACATTTGATATGGGCGGCGATAAAACAACATACAGAGAATCGGAAGAGGTAGGAGGGCGAGGGGTTTACAGGACTCTCTATAACCGGGAAGCTATGCATGACCAGCTAAAAGCTTTGATGCACGTTTATCAGGAACATGACAACCTGCGTGTGATGCTTCCGCTCGTAGGTTCAGATGCAGAAATAAAAGAGGTAAGAAAGATGATGGAGGAGCTGGCAGAAAAAAATGGATGGGAGATTCCTCCGCTGGGGATAATGGTGGAGGTTCCTTCCGTTTTATTTCAACTGGAAGAAATTATGGATATAGTGGATTTTCTTAGCCTGGGAACAAATGATCTGTTGAATTATCTGGTTGGCTCCGACCGTTTTGCGGCGGAGGAGGCGGATTCGGTGGATTTTCCCGATCCGGTCCTTTTCCGGTTCATAGACCGGGTTATTCGGGCGGTGGGCGAGCGTGAAATCCCGGTTGGTATCTGTGGTGAAATTGCGGCCAACCCGATCTATACTCCTGTATTAATGGGGCTGGGGCTTTCGGAATTGAGTCTGGCTCCGATGCGGATGCCCGAGGTCAAACTGGTGGCCAGCCGCTGTGAGAAAGAAAAAGCAGAAGAGTTTGCCAAAAAAGCGCTGGAGCTGACCGACCGCCACAGTCTTGCCATGTGGGTCAGCGAGGAACTGGGCCCCTATGTGCAGCAGATATTGCATGAAAATGAAATCCCACCTGAGAGCAGGCGTTTTGATTATTATGAGTATAAAAACGATGAGACAGAAGTTTAAATTTTGGATAAAGCGTTTTTTTAACCGTCCGGGAGCTGATTCAGATGAGTCTTGATCCGAATAAACTGATTGAGGACTATGATCGAGAGAATTTTTTGCGCTGGCTTGAAGAATTTCCCGACCAGGTTAAAAAGGCCTGTGAACTGGGTTCCTCTTTTTCGGGGATCAAACAAACTCCTCAGGCCCTTCTGGTTGGCGGGATGGGGGGCAGCGGTATCAGTGGTGATCTCGTGGCCGCCTATACGCGTGATTCTTCTTCGGTGGCTGTTCATACTGTACGCAATTATAAATTATCGGCCTGGGTTGATTCCGCGCATCTTTTTTGTGCCGTAAGTTATTCCGGTAATACTGAGGAAACCCTTTCTCTCTATGAGGACGCAGCCGAAAGGGGATGTGATCTGCTGGCTGTTACCGGGGGTGGTAAGCTGCTGAAAAAAGCAAAAAAATCCAGGCAGCCATTTATAAAAATACCTTCCGGCCAGCCCCCGCGCGCCTCGGCGCCGTATCTGTTTATCCCTTTGATTTATGTCCTGGCCAGCGGTGAGCTGACCAGGGTCCCCTCGCCGTCAGCGCGTAAAGAAGCAAAATCAGAACTGAATAAGATTACAGCCGAACTCGCTCCCGATAGACCGGATAATTTTGCCCTGGCTCTGGCTTCTAAAATAAATGGTAAAACTCCTGTGATTTACGGCAGTGCCGGGATGACGGGAACTTTAGGTTTGCGATTGAAAAATCAGTTTAACGAAAACGCAAAAATGATGGCTTTTGCCAATGAACTTCCCGAATTAAATCACAACGAAATAATGGGCTGGGAGCAGCTGCAGGAAAATCCGGAAGACTATATTGCTATATTTTTACGGGATACAGGTGAGCACGAGCGGGTCAAGAAACGGTTCTCCATATCCAGGGAGATTATCTCCGATTCTGTCAGCGAAGTGGTGGATGTACGCTCCCGCGGTGAATCTCTATTCAGTCGCTTTTTGAGTTTAATGCTGCTGACCGATTATATCAGTTATTATACCGCTTTGTTCAGGCAGAAAGACCCATCCTCGATCGAGAATATTGAAGCACTTAAAACCAGGTTGTGAGTGATTTGTTTGTTTCCGTCGATATAGGTGGAACCACTATCCAGGCAGCTATTTCCCGCTCCGGAACCGGTATCGATCAAATGTTTGATTTTCAGCTAAAAAGTTATGAAAATCCTGTTTCATGGTTGCAGGATTTTTTCGAAGTAATCCCCCACTCTTCCGATAGCTTCTGGGCCGTTGCTGTCCCGGGTTCCGTAAAAGAAAGACGATATCTGCTGGAAACTCCCAACCTGCCCGATGCCTGGTCGGGACCGGCGATCCCTGATGCTCTTGCCGGAGCTGACTTGAACTGGGTCCTTGAAAACGATGCCAATGCGGCAGCACTTGGAGAAGCAGAATTTGGCAGCGGTCGAGGCGCAAACCATCTTGTCTGTCTGACGCTGGGCACCGGCCTGGGAGCGGGAATTATAATTGACGGTAATATTTATCGAGGGGCCAGCGGTGCGGCGGGAGAATTTGGTCATCTTCAGATTGAGCCGGACGGGAGAACCTGTGGCTGCGGTTCACGCGGCTGTCTTGAAACCTATGCCTCGGCGTCGGGACTTATGGAAACATATTATGAGTTAACAGGAAACCGCCCGTCCGCCCGCGAGATAATGGATAGAGTAGAAGAAGATGAGTTAGCTGCTCGTGCGGCCCGGCGAACCGGTCTTTACCTTGGTCGCGGGGTGGCCCAGTTAATAAACCTGCTTGAACCGGAAAAAATAATTTTTGCCGGTGGTCTTTCCGGCTCACTGGATATTCTTCTCCCTCACATCAGGGAGGCTGCCGGGCCGCTGCTGTTTGCCCGGCGAACCAAAAACACCCCACTGGTGCAGAGTGAATTAGAGTTCCCGGCCCTGCATGGAGGAATAGCTTTGGCTAATTCATCAGCAACCTATTGACGAAGACCATAAAATGGTCATAGTCATAAGAGCTTTGCCTGAATATTAATTTTTACCTAAGTTGAGAGATAGGGTGTCTCCGATCAAAAACCGCTCAACTCAGGTAGTATTAAAAATATAGATTGTGAACACAGTAAAAACTCTGATTATTTTTAAAAGATAGTTTTGTCCTGTATCCGATGGATTTATCTGTTATAATTGCGATGATATGTACGTTGAGCGGTGTGTTTGACTGGCTTAATTAATGTGTGCCCTGTTTTTATATATATCAGGAGGTTTAATTTATGGCTAAAGAGGATTTTGTTGCTGATGCTGGAGCACCCCCGAGTATGGCCGAGAAGGCCTGGGAAGTAGCAGAGGGGGATGAGGATTATGCCAGCCAGCTGCTTGAACCCCATAAACTCTGGGTTAAAGGGAAGTTTATGGATGGAGGTAACAAGTTTGGTGGCGTGTTCTTTTTTCAATGGAATTTCACGGAGAAAAGTGCTTCGGATTGCCTGGTAATGGTTGCCGGAGCGGACAATATGATTGAAATCCCAATCGATGTCGACCCAGCCCAGTATCGAGATCGTTTAAGCCTTGAATTGAAGACCGGTACAAAAATGGGGGGGAACACGGAAATTCTGCAGGAGGCGCTCAGTGGAGAACTTACGGATCCTGATTCGGCTTTGCGCAGTTGTATAGAATCCGGGAATCTTTCTGAATTAGAATCATATATTGAGGAGATTCTTATTAGTAGTCTGGATGTGCGTTCCCCCGTCATAACCCTCCAGCCAGTTGTTACACGTAAAGTCGAGGAAATGTCAGACCCGACCGCCGGTGGGCCAGCAGAGGAAGGGGAAGAAGAAGAGGAAGAAAGATTTGAGATCCCCTGTGAGGTGGAGATAAATCCGGTTAAAGGTGTTCCTCTGGTAAGAATTCAGATTGGGGATCTGATTTATGTTGATCTCGGGGATGTTACCGGTGAAAATGTTAAATTTGTAAAACCACTTAATAAACGCCGTGACGAATCCGGTTTAATACCGGCCCGCCTGGTTGCACGAGAGACAACTGAAGCCGGAACCATGAAGCTGACCGTTCAGTTTGCCCAGGGTGTATATGGAGTTGCGAGAACCAGTAAGGATATAAGTTTGCTGGTCCCCCCGGAGACCGTGTCCGCCCGGGCGTTTAAGTCTACGGGAACAAACCCGGTAGAGTTTTTTGAACAAAACTGGGTTATTATACTGACCGTCCTCGTTGCAGTTACAATTGTCCTTATAGCCTACACATTTATTTAAATGAAGAAAAAAAACGAGTCTAAAAAACAGGTTTCGGAACTTAGCCTTGATAACCGCCATCCCGACGAAATACTTGCCCTGTTCAGAGAATCCCAGGAGAAAGAAGGGCCTAAAAATACCTCTTTGCGCAAGCAACTGCAGAATCTTCTGGATGCGGATTCTTTTTATGAATTTGAACCTCTAACCGCCGCAGGGCCGTCACCTGAAAATGTTGAGGAGATACAGGTTGGTGATGCCGCAGTCTGTGGCTTTGGACTCATTAATAAACGTCGGGTGGCCCTTATAGTGCTTGATTCTGAGGTTAATGACGGCACTCTCACCGTTAGTGGTTCCAGAAAAATTATCAGGCTGATTAAAAGAGCTCTTGAGTATCATCTCCCCCTGGTTGTCCTTGTTGATTCCGTTGGCATAAATGAAGAGGGTGGGATAGAGGCTCTGGCTGAATCGGTGGGGATTTTCCACGCTTTCTCCCGCTGTGAAGGTCAAATTCCCCGGATCAGTGTGCTGCTGGGTAGATGCCGGCAGACGGCCTGTTTTTTCCCGGGATTGAGCGATATTGTGATTGCGGTGGATAATAATGCTGAGATTGACCTTGCGGGCCAGCAGCCTCCGGAGGCTGCGTCCGGCGTGGAGGGCGGTCAGGCAATTGTTGATATTTATGCTGAAAGTGAGAGCCTGGCCCTTGAAAATGTTGTGCGCTGTCTGAATTATTTGCCCGATAACTGCCAGGATGAACCCTTCCGTTTGGCTGAAGAGCCCCCGGAAAGCTCGGCTCCGCTTGGTGATATTGTTCCCGCTGACAAATCAAAACCCTATGATGTACGGAAAGTCTTAAAAGCTGTTTTTGACGGGAGAAGTTTTTTGGAATTGAAATCACGTTATGCCCGCAATGCTGTGACCGGTTTTGCCCGGCTTGACGGTCATTCTCTTGGGGTGGTCGCCAATCAGCCGCGTTACAGGGCCGGCACACTGGATGTGCGGGCCACGGAAAAGATGGCAGCTTTCATATCGTTCTGTGACCGCTTTAATTTACCGGTTGTAACTGTGGTTGACCTGCCCGGGTTTTTACCGGCTCGAGACCAGGAAAGACGCGGTCTGATCCGTCGGGCCGGAGAACTCCTGTCGGCTTATTCACGCTCCACCGTTCCTTTGCTTACCTTGATAACCAGGAAATCTTATGATGCTTCTTACGTTGTTATGGGCCCTGACGGGCTTGGTGTGGATGCGGTGTTGGCCTGGCCCGGTGCCGAACTTGCTCTTACCGATAATGTGCACCCCGGCAATTCCCTCTACCAGTTCGGAGATCCCTGGGAAGCCGCGCGCAGAGGTTATATAGACAATGTGATTAAACCGGAGGAAACCCGTCGTTTTTTGAAAGGGTATTTGAAGATTATTTTAAATATAAATTAATACTCGCCTCAATAATACCGTTTTTGCCTGATAATCCGCCATCCCCATTATTCTGATAGTTTTTGTAACGGGGAGAATTATCTACCACCCGAATATTAAAGCTGAAAAATATGTTAAGTATATAAGAGGATATGCCGATAAAGGTAATGGTGAAAAGTATATTTATTTAAAAATAGTCCATTCAGGTGCAATCTGCTTGGAAGTGGAGGCTGGCTTGCGCAATGTAAACTGGCAAAAAGAAGGTGGAGCTAAATGGTCACTCCAATGGAATTACAGGTTTTATTTATGCAGGAGGGGAGAGCCGCCCGAGAGGTGGATAAGGCTCAGAAAGCTCCTGCAGAATCACGAGCCCGGTCCGCCAGGAAAATTGCGCAGGAAAGCCAGGAAGAAACTGTGGACAGCGCCGATGAGTCCGCGGAAGCAAAGAGTGTGGATGAGGAGGGTAAGCAGGGAAGTCCCGGTTATTTTGCCCGCCGGCGCACCCAGGCGCCGGAAGTGGCTGAAGAAGAGGAAGAAGGGAAACCAACCCCCGGTCTGGAAGGTAAAGGGGACGTAATGGACCTGAAAATTTAGCTTTTTTCTTTAGAGCTATCCCCCCTTTAAAATCTATGCGTTTTTATTATTTTTTTTAGTAGAAGATGTAATCTCAATCATTCTATTGAGGGCTTTGCTTGCATTTTGTGCGATATCTTTATCGACCCGGACAATATTCACAGGGTCCCCGGCCGCTATTTTATCAAGGACCCAGAGGACATGCTGGGGGGTTACCATGCTCATCGCCCGGCAGGTTGCTCGCAAACGGTCGCCAAGCTGCAGGATTTGTTTGTCAGGATGCTGTTTTTTTAAATAGTCGACCAGGTGGCATTCGGTCCCTATCGCCCAGATGCTGTCGGGTTTAGAAGATTCTACCGCCTTGATGATCTGGCCCGTGCTGCCGCTTGCATCGGCCTGCTCTACGACCTCCCGGTTGCACTCGGGGTGGACGATAATTCTGGCTTCGGGGTAATGTTCCCGGATAAATACTACGTCTTCGGTGGTCAGCCGCTGGTGGACCTGGCAATTACCGGCCCACAGCATGATTTTGGTGTTTCTAATAAGTTCGGGACTCAAACCGCCGTTTTCACCGGCCCAGGGGTTCCATACGGCCAGATCTTTTTCGGAAAATCCGAGCTCATAAGCAGTATTTCTTCCCAGGTGTTCATCGGGGAAGAAAAACAGCCGGTTATATCTGTACAGACCCCATTCGAATAGTTTTTTTGCGTTGGAACTGGTGCAAACCGCTCCACCCCGTGCTCCGCAGAAAGATTTAATACTGGCGTAGGAGTTCATATAGGTTACCGGAACCGTGCTGTGGTCTTTGTCGATATCCTGCAAATTATTCCAGGCATTGCTTACCTGAACAAGTTCGGCCATTCCGGCCATCGGGCAGGCGGCTGCCGGGCTGGGGATAATCACACGCTGATGGGGAGAAGTAAGTATATCAGCGCTTTCGGCCATGAATATTACCCCGCAGAAAACAATGAATTGGGCCTTCTGGGTGGCGGCAGCCACTTTGGCCAGTTCGTAGGAGTCACCACTATGATCGGCAATTGAAAGTATCTTTCCCGTCTGATAATTGTGACCCAGGATTACAAGATTCTCACCGAGCGCTGTTTTAATTTTTTGAATTCTTTTCAGTGTTTCATCATCGTTTATAGCCGCGTAGCTGTCGGGTAAATTTTGAAGTTGATTGCTGTATTTCATGCTGCTCAAGTCGTTGTTCATATCTGGTCCCCGCTTTTTAGTTTTTATGTTAAAGACTCTTATAAAATTTTAACTATAAAACAGTAAATTTAGTAGGGGCTTAAATTGAGAGCACAACTTTCCAACAATTCCGTCATTACCGTCCAGCACTCAATCGGGAGCTATCAGTGAAAAATTTATGCTTTTTCTGCAATCCCCCGATTGAGTGCTGGATTCCGGCTCGCACTGTTCTTACACATCCTTGTGTTCGCAGCATTAGCACATCCGTGTGCGTCAGGGGCCGGAATGACAATGCAAGGTGTTGTAATGTTATAGTCAATCAAAGAGGTGTATGGAATTTATTTTCTTAAAAGGTTACAATTAATAAATTAAAGACAAAGACCGGCGACTTATTTTGGAGGAAATTATTATGGCTGATAAAAAAATAGCTTATTATCGTACTTACCAGGATGTGCCTACCAAAGGTGAAGCTGTTAGTATTTATGAATGTGAGCTTGACGGGGATGCCCGTATGGTCCGCCGTTTTGTCACTCATATTCCAGAAAGCGGGGATTATGATCGCCTGGAGGTAGACTGGGCCATGGTTCTCTCCCACCGGGAAGCAGAGAAAGTGGAGCCCGAGGAGTTCGAGAGACTCTGGGAGTTAGAGCTTCCTGAAGAATAGATCGCTTGATCGCAGGGCTGAGAGGCTGGCGGAGGCACGTCGCTACTGCCGTCGACTGGCCCGTAGCCATTATGAGAATTTTACCGTGCTTGTTCCCTTCCTGTCAAAAAATTTACGCCAGGATCTGGCCAATATATATGCTTACTGTCGCTGGGCCGATGATCTGGCTGATGAATCGGAAACCCCCGAGGAAGCTCTGCAGAGACTTGGTATTTTTGAGACCCTGTTAAATCGCCTTTTTAAGGGCAAAAAAGTAAAACATCCTGTTTTTTGGGCTCTTGGAGAAACTGTGGAGCGTCATGAGCTTGAAAAGAAACCATTCCTTGATCTAATCTCTGCGTTCAAACAGGATCAGGTTAAAAGTCGTTATGAGACCTTTGAGGATTTAATAGATTATTGCAGTCGCAGTGCCGATCCGGTTGGCCGGCTGGTTTTGGGGTGTTTTGATGCTCTGGATGAGGAAAACATCTATTACTCAGATTTGACCTGCAGCGGTCTTCAGCTTACTAATTTCTGGGCGGATGTTGGAATTGATCTCGATAAAGAGCGTATTTATATTCCGGCAGAGGATATGCGGCGCTTCGGTATTACTGAAGAAGATCTACTTGAGCGGGAAATGAACCCGGAACTGCGCGATCTACTTGCGTTTGAGGTGGAAAGAAGTCGGGACTGGCTTCTTTGTGGTCGCAAATTGTTGAACCGTCTTGGTTTTTTTGCTTCTTTCAGTGTGGATATTTTTAACTCCGGAGGGCTGGGGATGCTCAAAAAACTAAAAGAGAATGAGTATGAGGTCTTTGCCTGCCGCTGTAAGTTGAGTAAAACCGATAAATACAGAATACTTTTTTCTGCCATGGGCCGCCTTGTGGGAAGGCAACTGGGATTGCAATGAGAATACCGGAGGCGGCCATAGATTATTGTGTCAATCAAAGCCGTCAGAATAATAGTACATTTCATCCCGCATTCTGGTTTTTACCTGATGCCCAGGGAAAAGCACTGCATGTCCTCTATTATTTTTGTCGGCTGGTGGATGATGCTGTCGATGATACTCCCGGGGAGCAAGAAGCCCGGCGTAAATTGGCTCACCTTGAGGGGGGATTGAGGGGGGATTGCGCGGGAAAACTGTGGGACGCTTTCGGCTGGGTGCTCGAGCGGTTTGAAATCCCCCGGAAATATCCCGCGGATTTGATTAAAGGTGCCAGAACAGACATCGGTTCTGTTCGGTTACAAACCGTAGAAGAACTGGATGAATACTGTTACCGGGTGGCCGGTACCGTGGGATTTATGACATTGCATATTTTTGGGGCCCCGGTGGAGTCAATAGAAAAACCGGCTCTCTCGCTGGCCCGCGCCTATCAATATACAAATATTATCCGTGATGTTGACGAGGACCGGCAATTAGACCGCTGTTATATACCGCAGCGTTTGCTGAAAGATGCCGGAGCGCTTGAACACTGGAAAAACCGGGAAAGTTCTCTCGAGTTGAAAACTGTGCTCAAAAAACTGGCTCTGCGTGCGAAAACCGAATATCTGCGTGGAGTGAAGGTATTAGGCTATGTTTCCTGGCGCCAGCGGCTCACTCTGGCCCTCATGACCTCGGCTTATAGTGGATATCTTAAGGCGATTGAGAAGTCCGGGTTTGATGTCTGGAATTACAGACCTAAATACAGTAAACTGGATCTTCTCCTCCTGCTGTTTAAAACGGTGCAGGGAACAATCTTTTCTCCACGAAAATGTCTGCTGACGTTTTAATTGCCGGCGGAGGGACAGCGGGGCTGTCTGCCGCTCACAGGTTAAACCAGGCCGGTAAGAAGGTGCTGGTGATTGAGCAAAAAAAATATCCGGGTGGCCGGGGATGTTCTTACAGGCTGCCGGATTTTTCTTTTCCCGTGGATAACTGTCAGCATATAATCACCGGGGCCTGCCGTAACGCTCGCGATTTTTTTGTCAGTCTGGCCGGGGAAAATATATTTTTAAAGCAAAAGCGGTTTTCTGTTTTAAAAAACAGCGGTGCTGTTTCCGTTGCGATAAAAAATTATCCGCCGCCCCTGCACCTGATCTCTATTTTTAGGAATCTGTTTGGTATTGGCCCCCGGGCCTGGGGAGCGG
Source organism: uncultured bacterium (assembly GCA_964440635.1). Classification (GTDB taxonomy): domain Bacteria; phylum T1Sed10-126; class T1Sed10-126; order T1Sed10-126; family T1Sed10-126; genus CAYTSZ01. The sequence goes on along the minus strand of CAYTSZ010000035.1, from coordinate 2,290 downwards.
CGACCAAATTATTAACTTTAAACCGAGCTTCGGAAAATAAATATCCGACTGCACAAAGCTGGTTGAAACTGCACCAGCCCCCCGGATTTAACAGCCGGTTCTGGTATCCTATGATAAAAAGTGCTCTCAACGAGCGCCCCTCCCGTCTTGCCCTGTCCGGTTTTAAAAAATGGGTTTACAGTGGTCTGCTGAACAATTCAGAAGCCGCCGATCTTTACATTCCCCGCCAACCGCTGGGAAATATCTTTCAAAAGATTGAGGAAAAGCTAAAAATTGGCGGTGTTGAATTCAAAAAAGGAATACTGGTCAGCGAAATTGATATCCAGAATGCCGCTGTTATCTGCAGGGGTGGTGAAAAGTTTCAGGCGGATAAATTGATTACTGCGCTGCCGCCTGCTGTTTTGTATTCTCTCCTGCCGGAGTCTGTCAGGGACAAAAAACCTTTTGTAAATCTCAATTCCTGGCAGTATTCACCGATAACCAGTCTCCATCTGCTGCTTGCGGATGATTTTGAAATTCCACCGGTTATGTTCCTTGGGGACAGTTATTTTGAATGGCTGTTTGTGCCGCCGCACGCGAATGGGACAAACTACCTCCAGTTTATAAAAAGTGCCAGCCATGGTGTAAAAGATAATAACCAGGAGCTTGAGGAGGGCCGTAAGTTATTGGAAAAAATCTGTGGTAATAAAGTGAAGATAAAAAAATCCCGGATCATAACCGACAGGCGGGCGACTATTTCCTACACTCCGGACTTTGTCCGTGAGCGTTTTGGTCCGGATACCGGCTACGATAATTTTTATGTCGCCGGCGACTGGGCAGATGATTCCTATCCGCCCACGCTGGAAGCTGCGGTGCGATCCGGTATCAGAGCGGCCGGGGCCGTATCTTCCGATGTTCCACCACCGCGGTCTGATTTAAAACCGCAGGGTCTAATGAGACTGCTGGCTTGAATTATTAACGGACCCGTACCCGCCCTTTGAGCTGTTTGAATGTGATCTCCCCGATTCCGGGAACTTTTTTCAGTTCCTCAATGTCCGAAAAACCACCCTCGCCCTCCCGATAATCAATAATCCGCTGCGCCATTATGGGACCAATTCCCGGCAGGCTCTGGAGTACCCAGTGCCCCGCTTCATTTAAATCAATTATACCCGTGTCTCCGCTCCGTTCGCGTTCCCAGTAGAGTGAGAGCAGATCATTACCGGTAAGAGGCCGGGCGCCCTGCTTAATTTTTTCCAGCTTTTCCCGGCAGGGTATTGTTAATTTCAGACCTTCGTGAACGGTCTGGGAGAAGTCAAGTCCCCCGGTTAATGCGGTGGGTTTTAATCCCCCGGCCATATCGATAAGATCCAGCACTGTGCTATCGGGATGAAGTCTGTAGCTGCCCGGATTGATTACTCCGCTGCCTTTGATCTGTGTCATTATCTGCGGAGATTCTGATCCGGTTCCCAACGATCCCCTGAGAGGATATGTTTTTGCTGGCGGGGGAGGCTGGGGAAGAAAAACAAAATATAGGAGTCCTGCACCGAGAATGATACTGCTGCAGATCAGAAGGACAATCCGGCTGTTTTCCGTTAGAGGGTTGATGATTCTTCCCGCAGGGAAACCCTGTTCTGAAATGATTTACTCAGGGTTGTTTTATCTGTATATCCGATATCGCTGCCGACCGGGATACCGTAACTGAGGTGGCTTAGTTTTACTTCAAAATTATCCAATTGTTTTTTTAAATAGTTGATTGTAACCTCACCTTCGTTAGTGGGATTGAAGGCAAAAATCACCTCTTCAATCTCTTCTTCATTTCCAGAGAGCCGTTCGAGGAGAGAGCGTATTTTAAGTTGATCCGGTCCCACACCGTCCAGCGGAGAGATTAATCCACCAAGCACATGGTAGCGGCCTTTGAAGTTGCCGGTGTTTTCCAGCGTGAAAACATCTTCGGGTGAAGCCACCACTGCCAGTTGATGTGAATTTCGGCGGTCGTCGCTGCAGATCCGGCACAGACCTTTTTCTGAAAGACCACCGCAGCGGGGACAGTAACCAAGATTTTCACGGACTTCCAGTAGAGATTCACTGAGTTTTTCGACTTCACTTTCCGCTATGGAAAGAAGATGAAAAACCAGTCGTCTGGCCGATTTGCGGCCGATACCGGGCAGCCTTCTTAATCTGTCCACAGCTTTATCAAAAGATTCCATTCTGATTGCTCCCTTCGCCTCCGGGACCCCGGAAGTGTAACTATTTATCACCTAAATTGAGCGATTCTGAGCATGAGGATGTCTCACATCTTGTTTTCTCATTC
>CAYTSZ010000034.1:0-14148 GCA_964440635.1 uncultured bacterium | reverse complement strand
GGATATATTTTTAACGTATCTCATATTTTATGGGATTTATCTGTCTATCCGCGGGACCCGTGCTCTGCAGCTTTTAATCGGGATCGGAATATTTGTAGTGTTTATGGGTCTTGCCGATTGGTTTCAACTGCGGACAATAGATCTGCTGTTTGGCAAGTTTTTTGATGTTGGTTTGATATTTATCATTGTGGTTTTTTATCCCGAAATTCGTTCGGGGTTGGCTAATCTCGGTCGCCATCGTTTCTGGAATTTGTTCGGGGATATAGAAGGGGAGGAAATCATAGGAAAAGTAGTCAAAGCCTGCGAGAGTCTCTCCCGGCGGGAGATTGGAGCTTTAATTGCTATTGAAAAGGAAACCGGTCTTAAAAATTATATAAATACGGGGACAGAATTGAATTCAAGGGTAACTTCTGAACTTCTCCTGACTATATTTATGTCCAAAGGTCCCCTTCATGACGGTGCTATAATTATAAAAGATGATCATATAGTTGCCGCCGGATGTATATTCCCCTTAAGTGATCGTTCCGATCTGCCCGCTTCTTTTGGCACCCGGCATCGGGCGGCTGTTGGACTGGGTGAAGAAAGTGATGCGGTAATAATAGCAGTTTCTGAAGAAACTGGTTCTATAACCGTTGCCTATCAAAAAGAGTACCATACGGACATCGATGAAGATGAACTTGAAGACTATCTTTATATGTATTTGAATGAGTGATTATGAATATAACTAAGATCAAAGCTCTGTTTTTGAAAAATTGGTTTCCGAAGTTGATTTGCTTGCTGATCGCTCTTGGACTGTGGTCGTGGGTGGTTATCCAGCAATCTTCTGAACAGGAATTTCAGGTACCTGTAGAATTTTATGATATCCCCGAAAATTATATGGTTTCCCCCGAAAGCGATCGCACTGTTACCGTGGTTCTGAGAGGACAGCGAACAACTTTGAGTAGTGTCGGCCGAGCAAATCTGCAGGTTGAGGTTAGCCTGAGTGGAATTCAGGCCAGGCAAAAACAGGTTCAGATTTTACCCTGGCATGTGCAGCATCCGGCGGGGCTTGAAGTTGTGGATATCAGACCGCGCAGTATTCAGGTCCAATTGGAAATGAGAATAGAAAAAGTAGTCGAGGTCCGGCCCGCCTTTCATGGTGAAAAAAATGAAGATTACACTTACCAGATTGAAATTTCTCCGGACACGGCTCTTGTGGCTGGTGTACGCTCGGAACTGGAAAACCTTGATGCTATTCACCTGGCTAAGTTGCAGCTTCCGACCCCCGAAGATCCTCCTCTGGAAACCAATGTGGAAGCGCTCTTGCCCCCCCATCTTGTTATGGTGGAGCCCCCCACAAATAATTTTTTCATCAGGGTTGAAGTGTTTGAACCTTACATGAAACGCACTATTGAGGGAGTGAAAGTGGAGGTCAGAGAGAAACTATCCGACTGGCAGGCAATTGTAGAACCCTCTGAAATCGAGGTTAAAGTTAGAGGCCCCAAAAATATAGTTCAGGATTTAAGGCCGGAGGATATCATTGCTTATGTCAACGCCCCCGAAAGTGGAGGAGGGCCGGAAATAAAAGTCATCCGATTTTCTTTGCCCGAGTCCGTTGAACAAGTTGAGAGCGCGGAACTGGCCAGGACTGCCAAAGTGCGGCTGGTGGAACAATAAAAATGAGTCAATTGTTTGGCACCGACGGTATTCGCGGCGAGGTTAACCGAGAACCTCTGCTTCCGGGCAAAATTTTGCAGGTAGGGCTGGGACTGGGGGAATATTGGAAAAGAACTGGCACCGGCAGTAATTATCCGATTATTATTGGCCACGATAGCCGCTTGAGCGGGACGTATCTGGAGAAATTATTGTCCAGCGCTTTACTGGGGATGGGGTTTGATGTTTTAGAGCTTGATCTGATCTCAACCCCGGCTCTTTCCTATCTGGTTAAAAATAGACAGACAGCGGGTGGAATTATGATTTCCGCCTCCCATAATCCTTTTTATGATAACGGAATAAAACCTTTTCAACCCGGCGGTGAAAAATTCACTGATAGCCAGGAACGGATGGTAGAAAATATAATTTCAGAAAATAGTTTTGATCTCGCGTTGCGTGAAAGAATTGGCTCTTCTTGTTCTGAACTGGACTGGCTGGATGATTATATATCGGCTTTAAAATCCCGGCCGGCCAATTATGACGGGCATGTTGTAATAGATTGCGCTAACGGTGCCAGTTCACAAATAGCCCCGGCGGTTCTGGAAGAAAAATGTGGAAAATTGACTGTTTTGAATAATAACCCGGATGGGACCAATATTAATCTGGACTGCGGTTCCCTCCACGTTGATGAACTGGTTTCCCGGGTGGAGAGCAGTGGCGCGGATCTTGGTTTTGCTTTTGACGGCGACGCCGACCGTGTGCTTGCTGTTGACGAATACGGACGAGTTGTTGACGGTGATACACTGATGTATGCCCTGGTCCGCAATTTTTCGTTAGACAGTGAAGAAGCCGGTGGTCTGGTAATAACTGTAATGAGTAACCTCGGGCTTAGAGTTTCGCTGGAAAAAGCAGGGATAGACTATAGTGTGGTGGGAGTTGGAGACCGGCAGGTATATGAAAAGATGAAAGATAAAAACTGGCGGCTGGGCGGGGAACAGTCCGGTCATATTATAGACCGCAACTGGCTGCCAACCGGTGATGGATTAAATACTGTTGTTAATTTACTGTCACTGCTGGAGAACAAGGAAGGTTTGCTGGCCGATTTTAACGATGAGGTCCCCAATTACCCCCAGGTTCTGTATAATATAGAGGTTGAAAGCAAACCTCCGCTGGATGAACTGGTTGAAACTTCCAAATTAATTGACGAAGTGGAGTCCGAGCTGGGCAGCGAAGGCCGGGTGCTGGTTCGATATTCGGGAACTGAAACTCTGGGTCGAGTAATGATTGAGGGCAGTGATGAAAAAGAGATAAAAAAACATGCGATTAGAATCAGTGATTTAATGCAGAAGGAAATAAATCAACTGGGTGAAAAAAATGATTGAACTTGGTGTTAATGTGGATCATGTCGCCACCCTGAGAGAAGCGAGGGGAATAGATATTCCGGATCCGGTCCAGGCTGCTTTGATAGCCGAGCAGCATGGCGCTGATCTGATTACCGTGCATCTTAGACTTGACAGGCGTCATATACAGGATCGTGATCTTGAGGTCCTGGCGAAAACTGTTAAAACAGGAATTAACCTGGAGATGGCTGTGAACGAGGAAATAATGGATAAAGCATGCCAGGTGCGGCCCATGAAAGTAACCTTAGTGCCGGAAAACCGGCAGGAAGTTACTACAGAAGGTGGACTTGATGTCGCCTCTGACGTGAAGAGAATTAAAAAAGGTGTTGAACGGCTGCAAAGTGAGGGGATACTGGTTTCGCTATTTGTCGATCCCGATGAAAATCAGCTTAAGGCGGCAGAAAGTTGTGGATCTGACGGTGTGGAGCTGCATACCGGTGATTATGCTGAAACTTCTCCCGGTAGTCCAGATAGGTTACAGGCCCTGGGAAGGCTGGAAGAAGCAGCCGAATTTTCTCATGAAATGGGGCTGGAAGTTTATGCGGGGCATGGTTTGAATTACTGGAATGTGAAACCAATGCTTGGATTACCGCATCTGGTGGAGCTCAATATCGGACATGCGATTGTAGCCCAGGCAGTAATTGTGGGTTTCGCGGCGGCGGTAAAAGAGATGAAAACACTTATAAACGAGGATGGAAGATAAAAAATGTGTGGAATAGTTGGTTATACAGGAGAAGCACGTGCGTTGCCTATACTGCTGGAAGCTTTGCATCGTCTTGAATACAGAGGTTACGATTCGGCGGGCGTGGCCGTTGAGGAAGAAGATGGATTTTTCCTAAAGAAGGTAAAAGGTAAAATTGGAGCGCTGGAGGAAACACTGCTGGATGTTGGGTTGAAAGGTACGACCGGAATCGGCCATACCCGCTGGGCAACCCACGGCCCACCGTCGGTTGAAAATGCCCACCCCCATTTTAGCGAAGACAAAAAAATAATGCTTGTTCATAACGGGATAATTGAAAACCATGTAGAATTGCGTTCCCGGCTTGATTCAGATATCGATTTCAGTTCCGTCACTGACACCGAAGTTCTCGTTCATATGCTTTCGGAGCGTTACAACGGTAACCTGACCGAAACCCTCCGTAACTGTCTGCAGGAGGTGGAGGGTTCGTATGCGGTGGTAGCGATGCACCGTGACGAACCGGGTAAGCTGGTGGCGGCTCGCTCGGGCAGTCCGCTGATAATCGGTTGCGGTACCGACGGGATGTATGCGGCTTCTGATCTGCCTGCGCTGCTTGATTTTACCAGGGATGTTATTTTCCTGGACGAAGACGAAATGGCCACTTTGACTGCGGATCAAGTAACCGTTCAGACTATGGACGGTGAAGAACGTAAAAAAGCTGTGAACACAATAAGCTGGGGCGCTGTGGAAGCGCAAAAATCCGGCTACAAACATTTTATGTTGAAAGAAATAGCAGAACAGCCGCAGGTACTCAGACAATCCATGCGTGGTCGTATCAGTTCTGACAACAAAGTCAGCCTTTCCGATCTTGAAATAAGCGATCAAAAGCTAAAAGATTTGAAAAAAATAACCCTTATCGCCTGCGGAACTTCCTATCACGCCTGCATGGTTGCCCGCTACTGGCTGGAGGAGTTTACTGATTTACAGGTTGACCTGGATATAGGTTCTGAATATCGCTATCGGACCACCAGGAAATTTTCCGATGAAGAATTGATGATCGCAGTCAGTCAGAGCGGTGAGACGGCTGACACCCTGGCTGCGATGCGCAAGGTCGCGGCCAAAGGGATGACGACTCTCGCCATCTGCAACGTGCTGGGAAGCACCATGACCCGTGAAGCTGACGGCGTAATCTACACCCATGCGGGACCTGAAATTGGTGTGGCTTCCACAAAATCTTTTACCACTCAACTGGTGGTCCTGTTGCTGTTCACTCTCTATTTAAACCAGGTCAGAAAAGGGGAGAAAAAAACTACGAAACTGCTGAAATCTTTGAAAATGATTCCCGAGCAGGTAGAGCGGCTGGTGAGCCATCGGGAACTTTATGAAAAAATCGCCTCCGAGCAGTTCAAAAAAGAGGATTTCCTTTTTCTTGGTCGTCATTTAAATTATCCTGTGGCTATGGAAGGGGCTTTAAAATTAAAAGAAATTTCCTATATTCACGCCGAAGGCTATCCGGCCGGAGAAATGAAACACGGTCCGATTGCTCTTATTGATGAGGAAATTCCGGTTGTTGTTCTCAGCCCCAGAAGCCGGGTGTATGAAAAGATGGTCAGCAATATTGAGGAAGCTAAAGCCCGGGGCGGGCTGGTGATCGGAGTCGGTATGGAGGATGACGATAATCTTGCCGATATGTGTGATTATTATATAGAGATTCCGGATACCCGGGAACTTTTGACCCCTCTGCTTACGGCGATTCCGATGCAGATACTTTCCTATGATCTGGCCGTGCGCCGTGGCTGTGATGTTGACCAGCCCCGTAACCTGGCCAAGTCAGTTACCGTCGAGTAATTCCTCTTTCGTTCCCGGTGTGCCCCGCTTGTAGATGCGGTAGGTGGGATAGGCCAGTTCTACTGCTGGTGTTTCCTCGATCATATCCATAATATTATGGCAGATCCGTGAGCGTATTTCCCTTCTTCCCCGGGCCCGTGTTAAATAGCGCAGAATTAGTTTTATACCGCTATTGTCTATGTCCATGTATACACGGGGCTGGAGATGATTGTAGTTGATTGCATAATGTTCTCCTACCTGTCTGATTTCACTTCGGGCCCGTTTATAATTGATACCCGATTCATTTTCTATTGATTCTTTGATCATCTCTTCGGCCCGCTGATAATCGCTTTCAAAAGTAAAAACAAGAGCAAACTCATCCCAGAGGTAGGGGAAAGCATGCGTGTAGTTGAAAAGTGATTCCTGGAAAAGTTTGTTATTGGGGATAAAGACAATTCTTCCCGTGCTCTGGTTGGCGTCCACCCAGTTGCCAACCTCCAGAACTATTATATAAAGCGGTGTAATGTCGATAACATCGCCGCTGATTCCGGTGATCTCGATTCGATCGCCGACCGAGAGGTTTCTCAGCCACAGTATTTTTATCCAGCCCAGCAGACTCATAATCACGTCTTTAAGGGCAATAGCCATACCTGCTGCGACAAAACCGGTGATTGTGGTTATCCAGGCCAGATTTTCAACCCAGATAAAAGTAAGTCCAATAATTGCGATTGCGGTCAGCAAATAGTGGGTGATTTTTCGGGAAATATGTTTGCGGTTCGGATCTTCAATATTTCTGTTGATGTGACGGGTTAAAAAACGATGTAGCAGAAAAATAATAGCGAGCAAAACAAAAGAGAGCAGGATGTTATAAAAACGGGTCTCGAAAATAAACTGCTGTGCGTTTCTCAAAAATTCGGTTAAGTTTTCTGTGAACATCAGAGGGTCCTTTCGTTTTTAGAAATAATGTTGAATGTTTTTGATATCTTGTTCCAATTTTCAGTCGGATCTTCAGGTTGAAATAAAGCCCTGATTCCCGCCGCGCCCCAGGCCCCGGCATCCAGGCAGTGTTTGATTTCATCCGGTCCGATACCACCGAGAGCAAAAACCGGCAGTTCACTTTCAGTGCAGGCCTGTTTCAAACCCTCCAGGCCGTGGCAGTCGTCCCGTGTCAGTTCCGGTTTTGATTGTGTCGGAAATACGGGGCTGTATAAAACGAAATCCGCCCCGCCGCCCCCGGCGTTGTGCAGGTCGGTGAGGTTATGAGCCGAGCAGCCTATCCAGACCTTCTCTCCGGTAATTTTTTTTATCTTCCAGGCGCTGATTGCTTCGCCGCTGCGCTGCAGGCCGTGAAGGTTAAACAGGTGGACAAAGTCCGCTCTGCTGTTTGCAAACAGCAGGCTGCTGGAACAGTTTATTTGTTTGAACCAGTTGTATTTTTCCCGGTCAGAAACATCTTTGTCCCGGACCTGGATGCAGTCCACACCAAGTTTGTCCAGCCGCCGAATTCGCTGCGGCAGCGGTTCCGGGCATACCTGCTGGCTGCTTATAGCAATATAGCGGAAAGGTAAATCTGATTCCATCAACAATCCTCCGGGGAGTTTCAGTTTTTGTCCGATTGTGACGATTTTAATATAAGAAGCAGTATTAGTCGATGAGGAAGGGTCTTTTGACGGGTGGAATGATGATCTGGATCAGGCAGAGAAAAGCATAAATTATCAAAAGATGGAGCCGGATAATGAGATTTAGTAAGTTGATGTTAGCGATTGTTATTTTTTTTATTGCTGCCGCGCCGCGTATAGAAGCTGAAATTTTGCAGGTTGGGGCTTTCTCCAGGCAAAAAAATATAGAAAGACGGGTGAGTATGCTGGAAGAATGGGGGTACAAAGCGAATCTTGTTGAAACACCGCAAGGTTTTACCAGGATAAGAGTTACAGTTACTTTTGATACCGGGCTGTCAGCGCTCAAGCAAAAGTTAAACCGGCATCGTGTTGAGTATTTTACCGTTCGCCAGAAATCTAAAACCATAAAAAAGACACCAGAAAAAAAGGGTGATTGGGTGATAACGGTTGAAAACTTGAAAAGCAAAATAAATAAAGTGATGGGGACCGAATATCAATGGGGGGGTGAAACTCCGGCGCAGGGGTTTGATTGCAGTGGTCTGTTAAACTGGCTTTTTTTACATCCAAAATTGCCGCGCACGGTAGCAGAAATGTATCAGTGGACTGTCCCGGTGAAAGATTCCGAGCTAAAAACCGGAGATTTCATATATTTCAAATTCAGATCCGGGGTTGGTCCCGATCACATAGGTCTTTACCTTGGTGGCGGAAAGTTTGTCCACGCCAGTTCTACCTACGGTGTTATAAAAGCCAGGCTGGAAAAAGAATACTACCAGCAGCGTCTGATCTCCTACGGCCGGCCTCCGGCTCAGCTCCTGGAGCAGTAAATTTTAATGGTTATCTAAAACGAGATTTGATAAATTCAACGTTAACTGCTTTTTGCCATAGGGAAGTTTTATTGGGTGAAAAAGTTAAGAAGTATACCTGCCACCTGTAACTTGCAACTGTTTTTTCCTCTGTGGAAAAATATAGTTTGATCTGTAATGTTTCTTTGGGGCGTGGATAGTGTGGATAAGAATATAAATTAAAAAGGTGGGTTGCGGGCAGCATTTAGTTGACAGTCGAGCGAATGATTAGTAAGCTAAACAATGTCATATTAGACAATATCATTTTGATCATAAGCGAGACTGGCAGCTGATAATAATGGGAATAACAGAAATGAATTTTTCAGGGATTAAAAGTGAATACAAAACAATAATTTCTGAACACACTGTAAATGCAGGATTGGTGTGTACCTGAATCCACAGGTGTCTATTTCCGAGATATTCAGTGTTAGTTTCGCCTGATCGGCAGGAGGTGCCGATTCGGTGAATTTAGAAATTTTAGCTGAGCCTACCGTCCAATACGCTTTCTATGCCGTAAGCCTGGGTGTAATAAGTTTCATTGTTGGATTTCTTGCCCGTGCATACATCGAAAAAAAAGTAAAAGGTCGCGCCGAAGATGAGGCGCAGCGTGTAATAGAGGAAGCACGCAGAGAAGCCCAGAACATCAAAAAAGAAGCTGTCTGGGCCGGTAAAGAGGAAGCAGAAGAAAAACGCAAAGAGATCGAAAAGGAACTTGGAGCCGAGCAGGAAAAGCTGGCTTTACAGGAGGAAGAACTTCAGGAAAAAGAAGAGGCCCTGGAACTTCGGCTCGAAGAGGTATACGAAGAGATAAAAGGGTTAAAAACTCGCCGCGAGCAGTTGGACAGGCGCGAAGAACAGATTGAAAACAAGATGCGGGAAGCGGAGCGAGAGCTGGAGAGGGTTTCCGGACTCACGGCGGCCCAGGCCCGAGAACAATTGCGGCAGGCACTGATAGATGAGGCCCGTGAGAAAACAGCCCAGCATATTAAGAAAATAGAAAGTGAAGCGCGAGAAGAAGGTGGCGCACTGGCCCGTCGAATTATAGCCCGGGCCCTGCAGCGTTGTGCTGTTGAGCAGACCACCGAGTCAACCGTCAGGATAGTGGAGTTGCCTTCGGACGACATGAAGGGTCGGATTATCGGTCGAGAAGGGCGAAACATCAGAGCCTTTGAAGATCTGACCGGTGTGGATTTGATTGTGGATGACACGCCGGAAGCGGTTTCTGTCTCCTGTTTTAATCCCATCCGCCGTGAACTGGCCAGTGTTACCCTTGAAAAATTGATACTTGACGGGCGCATTCAACCGGCCCGGATAGAAGAGGTCTACGAAAAAACAAAAGAGGAACTTGAGGAAAGGATTCGCACCGCTGGCGAAGAAGCGCTGTCCGAACTTGGAGTTCCCGCCGTCCCCCCATCGCTGGTCCGTCGTGTTGGTCAGCTTCAGTTTATTGTTGAGGGCGGTCAGAATCAACTGGAATACTCCAAACAGGTTGCCGATATAGCAAGTCTACTGGCTGCGGAGATGGGTGCTGATGTAGAGATGGCCCGTCGCTGTGGCATACTGCACGCGATTGGTAAGACTGTCACAGATAATCCCGAGCAGCCTTATGCGCTTGCGGGGGCTGAAATTGTGGAACGGCATGATGAACCCCGTCCTGTTATATATGCTCTGGCTGCTCACAACGAGGATAAACCGTTTAAAACAGTTGAAGGCATAGTCTTACATGTGGCAACAAAAATATCCCGGGAACGACCCGGGGCGCGCAAACAGAAATTCGGTAGTTTTATCAACCGGCTTGAAAAACTGGAAGAGCTCGCCTCCGAGTTCGACGGTGTTGAAGAAGCATTTGCCATTCAGGCCGGACGAGAAATACGAGTTGTGGTCCGTGAAGATGAAATTAGCGACAATAAAGCCGAGCTTATGGCCCGCGACATAGCCAACCGGATTCAGGAGGAAGTAGATTATCCGGATAAAATAAAAGTTTCCCTGGTTCGAGAAAAACGTGTTATAGATTTTGCCCGGTAGTATAAAACGTGAAAATTATCAGTGGAAAGTGTGAAAAGGGTTATGAAATGGTTGTCTATAGGTGATATCGTTAGTGGCCCCGGTCGTTCTGCGGTCCGGGATTTTTTAGAAAAAGAGGCTCGTGAATACGATTTTATTACCGCCAATGCTGAAAACGCAGCCGGGGGAACCGGTTTGACGACAAAGATAGCCGAACAGTTGCTTGATTATGGGATAGATGTTTTGACCAGCGGCAACCATATCTGGAGAATAAATAAGTTTGTGGAAGGCCTTGAAGAACAGCCGGATAAACTGGCCGTTATAAGACCGGCCAATTATCCCCCCTCAACACCGGGCAGAGGATATAAGGTGCTCAGGGTTAACGGGAAGCGTATTTTGGTGTTCAATCTTCAGGGCAGGACATTTATGGACAACATAGATTGTCCTTTTCGAACTGCGGATAAAATCTTACAATCAGAAGAGTATGATCTGGCTCTGCTGGATTTTCACGCGGAGGCAACAAGCGAAAAAGTTGCTCTCGGACATTATCTGGCGGGAAGGATAACAGCTTTTGTGGGAACTCATACTCATGTGCAGACCGCGGATGAAAAACTGATGGGTGGCAAAACAGCTTACATTACGGACGTGGGAATGACGGGACCGTTGAAATCGGTGATTGGCGTCCGTACAGAGCTGGCACAAAAACGTTTTTTGACTGGTAGGCCTGTACGTTTTAAAGTAGAGAAGAAGGGACCGCGGATTTTTAATGCTCTGTCTATCACTGTGGACGAGGACAGCGGTCAGGCGGTAGAAGTAAAAAGGGTAAACCGCCGGATGCCGCAAAGAAGCTATTAGATACAGTTGTTAGTAGTTTAAGTACCAGTGTTTGTAATAATATTTCCTTTAGAAAGGGGAAAAAACTTTGTCCTCGTTACTTCGTGTTTCGTCTAATTCCAGTCCGACTTCCGTAGCCGGTGCAATTGCCGGATTTGTTAAGGAAGACGGTGAAGTTGAACTACAGTGTATTGGTGCTGCAGCAGTTAATCAGGCTACGAAAGCCATTGCTATTTCTCGTGGATATGTAGCCTCCAACGGCCTCGACCTCATCTGCACCCCCGCCTTTATTGATGTTGAGATTGATGGAGAAGAGCGCACCGCCATAAGATTCACAGTAGAACCCAGGTCCTGAACGGTATTTGAGATGAGTTCGTCGGCCAGCATACTTGACGGAAAATCAGTATCCGAGAGTTTGCTTTCTGAACTGAGTAAAAAAATAAAAAAACTGGCCGTCCCCCCCCGCCTTGATGTCATTCTGGTTGGAGATAATACCGCCTCAATGAGTTATATACGACAAAAAACCAAAAGTGCTAAAAACTGCGGGTTAACAGCACATGTACATGAATTTCCTGCTACGGTTGATGAAGAGGCAGTCCGAAAAAAAATACAGCAATTGAACAGTGATCCCGAGGTCCACGGAATTATTGTTCAGCTACCACTTCCGGCAGGATTTGATGAACAGCACCTGCTTTCGGAGGTGGCGGTCCAAAAAGATGTCGACGGTCTTAATCCCATTAATTTTGGCTCTTTGCTGGCTGGCGTTGAACCTTATTATTATCCTCCCACCCCCAGCGGAATTATCCGACTCCTGAATCATTACGAGATTGAGATGGAAGGGAAATCAACAGCCCTGATTGGAATGGGCCGGCTGGTCGGCAGACCCCTCTCCCAGATGCTTTTAAACCAGAACGCGACTGTTCTTTGTTTGCATGAACTGACCTCCAATATTAAATCATATACCCGGAGAAGTGATATTGTGGTAGCCGCCGCCGGAGTGGCCCGGTTGGTGGGTAGTGACCATATTCAGAAGGATGCGGTGGTTATTGATGCCGGGATACACAAAATTGACGGCCAGTTGATAGGGGATGTGGATTTTGAACCGGTAGCTGAAAAAGCAAGCTGGATAACCCCCGTACCCGGCGGGGTGGGTCCGCTTACGGTGGTCGAACTTCTTAACAATACTTTTATTTCCGCCCGGCATCATACCAGTGGAGAATTCTGAGGAAGCTGTTTATTCTGTTACCGGGTTAACCCGGCAGATAAAAGCTGTAATCCGGGCAACTTTTGATAAATTAAAAGTCGGCGGAGAGATTGCTGACTTCACCCATTACCGGGCCTCCGGGCATATGTATTTTTCTCTTGCCGATGAAGATTCCCGCCTTGATTGTGTTATGTTCAAGCACAGTAACCGAAACCTTGATTTTCAGCCCGAAGAAGGAATGAATGTGGTGGTATCCGGACGACTGGATGTCTACGAGGCCCGGGGAAACTATCAGTTGATTGCTGAGGATATGTTTAAAGAGGGGAGAGGCGGGCTGGAACGGGAGTTCAATGAGCTTAAAGCAAAACTTGAGTCCGAAGGGGCCCTGTCTGTGGCCCGTAAACGAAAGTTGCCCGACTTTCCCGCTGTAATAGGGGTGGTTACCTCTGGTGACGGTGCGGCTTTCTGGGATATTGTTCAGACCATTCGCCGCCGCTGTCCGGTTGTTCATATAGTACTTTATCCCAGCCGGGTAAACGGCCGGGAGGCAGCCGGGGAGATCGCCGCCGCAATTAATCGGCTTCCTGAGATAGTGGACATGGATTGTATGATTGTCGGTCGCGGCGGGGGTAGCCCGGAGGATCTGTGGGGGTTTAATATAGAAAGTGTGGCCCGGGCAATTCTGGATTGTCCGGTTCCGGTAATTAGCGCCGTCGGTCACGAAGTGGACGTTACGATTGCGGATCTTGTCGCCGATCATCGTTCTCCTACGCCCACAGCCGCAGGTGAGGAGGTGGCCCCGGCTATTTCCGAGCTGAAGGATCGGCTCAATGAATTGGACCGCCGGGTAAAAAGTGGTCTGCGCCAGCAACTGGACAGCCGCTGGGATCAGCTCCGGTTTATGGCGGAGAAAACAGTGTTTGCCACCCCGCAGGGCTGGCTGCGACCGTTCAGGGAACAGTTAAACAGTACCCGGGAGCGTTTGCAGTATCTTTACTCCATATACCTGAAGAACAAAAAAAGCCGCTTAAACAGCTTCAAGGACAGACTGGAGGCGTTAAACCCGACGGGTGTGTTAAAGAGGGGCTATGCTATAGCCACTAAAGATGAAAAAATAATAAGTTCCTCAGAACAGGTTGAGGAAAATGATATTTTAAAACTGAGCTGGTATGACGGTAGCGTTATAAGCCGGGTGGAAGAGGTGGAGTGAAGTACAGTTTATAACATTACAATCGGGGCAGAGGATATGGATCAATCACAGCAGTTATTTGATTTTGAAACTAATAATGAGGTGGAAAATATGAGTGATGAACAGGTACAAGAAGAGTTTGAAAAACCCGAAGAGTTCCAGGAGGCTATGGAACGTCTGCGGGAATTGGCCGGTGAGCTGGAAGGCGGTAATTTAGCCCTTGAAAAGGCGATGCAGAACTACCGTGAGGGTAAATTTTTGCTTGAGTTCTGTGAGAAAAAACTAAGTGAAGCCGAATTGCTGGTTGAGGGTGTTGACGATAGTAACCCGGACAATCCGCAGTTGAAAAAAGTTGAGATGAAAGAAAATGAGTGATTTTAAGTTTCCCGATTTTTATTATGAGCAGAAAAAACGCGTTGAAGCCGCGATCGAAAAATATCTTCCGTCCGAGAATGAGAAACCGGAAATACTGAGCAGAGCCATGCGCTACAGTCTGCTTGACGGGGGAAAAAGACTGCGGGGTATTTTTGTCCTGGAAGCAGCCCGGCTGGGAGGAGGCGGCAGTGAAAAAGCCGCCGAGCTGCTGTCCGCGGTGGTGGAGATGATTCACGCTTATTCACTCGTCCACGACGATCTTCCGGCCATGGACGATGATGATTACCGCCGCGGCAAACCCACCTGTCATCGTGAATTTGGCGAAGATATTGCTATATTAGCCGGTGACGCACTGCTTACCCGTGCTTTTGAACTCATAGGTTTTTTAGACGGTGCCGGGCTTTCTTGTGAAACGGTTATCAGGATTATTAAGGATTTTGGAAAAATGGCCGGCAACGAGGGTTTGATTGGTGGTCAGGTTGAAGACCTGACTGTTAACGCTGACAGGGCCGGTATTGAGGATTTAAAAAGTATTCATCACAA
>CAYTSZ010000033.1:0-14315 GCA_964440635.1 uncultured bacterium | reverse complement strand
AATTTATTTTTCATAATATTAAAAGGAAATCTTTGTATTTAATTCGAATGTTTTTTCTTTGTAATCTCTGCTGGAATCTTCTTTATCTGTTACATCATTTACTTCATAAATAAGTGAAAGGGTATTGCCGGTTTCCCGTGAGAAAAGATATGAATAGCCGGCCCCGTAAGAAACTCTAATTATCTCGTCGGTGTTGGCACTGTCTTCGTTCTGGTAATGATGGAAAAGAGACAGGGTTTCTCGCCGGCCGCGGCCTAAATCAAGGTTATTTTCAATCCGGTATCTTCGGTCGGTGTTAGAGCCGGTCAGGGACTCGTCCTCATCTTCCCTGTATTCGGTATTCAGATTGTAGCGGACAGGAAATTCATAGGGTTCGAACTGCCCCGTATAATTAGCGCGCCAGAGCCCCAGCAGGTCACTGTCTGCGTCATCTTCTTCATAAGAATAATAAATTTCTAACCGGTGTTTACGAGAAAAGCGGTTGTCCAGACCTACTTCCCAGATATTTTCATCGGTCTGTTCGCTTTCCTTGTCCTCTCTTTTCTCAAAAGAAAGACTCCACTCCTGATTACCAAGAATTTCTGATTCCGTCCGATAAACGGTTCGTCCGCGCCAGTTTTTAATTTCACGTTCTTTAATCTCGTCCCCCAGCCCATCTTCCCAGGTGACGTAATTCGCCTCCAGATCCCATTTTTTGCTGAGTTCTTGGTCAAGAGTTACTTCATAACGCTCGCGATTGGAACTGGCGAAACCCTGGAGAGTTCTAAAATCGGGATCTACTTTTTCATATTTCCCGGAAACGCGAGTCTGGCGAAATGGTTGAAAACGTAGTTGAATTCTCTGCGCTTTTTCGTTGTCATAGCCATCTTTGCCCCCGGTGTCACCTTCGCTCATAGCTATTTCCGCTTCGGCCTGCAGCATTTTGTCAAAAAAACTACCCGTGTAATCAAAAGAATAAACTTCATTGTCTTCCGTATCAGAAATATTATTTTGTTCGCCACTGTCCAGTGAACCTTCATGGTCTTTGGAATGTACATAGTTGAACCCAAGCAGATGATTGTCCCATTTCTCCACTTCCATCCTTACTCCTCCGGCGTAGCGGGCGTACTGCTCATCGCCGCGCGCCCGGTGTTCACGGCCTGCGAAAAAGCGCATTCTAAAGTTTTCGGTTGGCTTAAACCAGCCGTCTATACCAAGTAGAGTTGAGTTCATTGTATAACGGGTGTAACGGTTGCTGAAATAACCTCCGGTAAACTCCCACTTCTCTGGCCGGGTTGCCGTCAGGTAAATATTTTGAAGTCGCCATTCGTCGCCGCGGGTCTGATACTGTTCATCGTTGGTTCCTTGCAGGTAAACCATTCCCCGGTACTGGATGCCGTCTGTTTCTTCACGCGATGGTTGGTAGTAGAGGTAAAGATCGGTCAGGTAGTTAAAACCGTCTTCTTTGAAAGAAAGATCTTCATTGCCACTTACCTGATCATAATAAGCTCTGAACTCCAGATCCCCACTGATGGAGTCTCGAATTACTCCCGCCCACAGTGGCTGTATGAATCCTGCCATCAGAGCAAACACAATCAATAAAAAGGGCAGAAATATTTTTATATTTTTCATAACAATAATAAGATAGCAGATTTCCCTCTCAAAATAAATGTGATTTTTAGTACATTTAAAAATTAGCTGGTAAAATCAAGAAATTTAGCCATTAAAATTGATAATTAGACCACTATAATAAGATTCGACCCGATTAGTTATTAAGTTGACTTATTTAATTTCCTGTACTCCAGCCCGGGGTTCTAGAGTCGGGACCTTGTTTATTTGGTGTTTGACAGGTAAAATATATAATAGGTTTTTTAAACTGAGAAACGGGGTGTAGATTTTGCGGGAATTAATTGAGAATAATAAATTTTGTGTTTTTGACGTGGAGACCACAGGTTTCTCGCCCCAAAAAGGGGCCGAACTTATCGAAATAGGAGCAGTTTTAATAGAGTCCGGTGATTTGCAGGACGAATTTGAAAGTTTTGTCCACCCCCGTCGGGGTATTTCCAGTAAAATTACTGAATTGACCGGAATCAGTGAGATCGACGTTCATGATGCTCCCTCAGCCGAGTCTGTTATGGAAAATTTTTTCGAGTTTGCCGGTAATTCTGTCCTTATTGCCCATAACGCTTCTTTTGACATGGCCTTTTTAAATCACTATGCCCCGCGGGCAGTTTCCAACACCTGTATTGATTCTTTGAAAATGGCCCGTTGTTTGTATAATTTCCGCAGTAATGCGCTGGGTAATTTAGCAGGTGAGTTTGATGTGAATATGGATACCGCGCATCGAGCTCTGGCCGACGCGAAGGCAACAGCTAAAATATTTTTAAATATGATTGAACGTCTGGAAACAGTTCGCGACCTTGAACGCTGCGGTATACCGCTACAAATAGTAGCCTGAACCTTCTTCCCTTTTTAACGGTTTTTAGCCGGACATCAAAGGTTTTTTATTAAAAACTCCCGCAGCATGTTCTCGGTAACACGCCGGCGGTATTTACGATTTGAACGAATATCATCAATCGGTGCGATCTCGTCCTGCAGTGCTTTTGCGGCGTTGTCTATTGTATTTTCATTAAGAACCTCGCCGCGCAGGGTTTCTTCGGTGTTTACAGCCCTTAGAGTATAAGGGGCCACGCTTCCGCATACGATGCGCACATCTTCTATTTTAGAATTCTTTCCAATTTTTATTCTTCCGGCCAGTAAAGTTTTAGAAATGGACTGATATTTACGCGCGCCAACATCGCGATAGTAACCTCTCCAGCCCGGCGATGGGGCGGGAACTGTGATGGAAGAAATGAATTCGTTTTCGTTTTGCTCAGTTTTTTTATAATCCTGATAAAAATTGTCCAATCTCACTTTTCTTGTTCCGTCTGGCCCGGTTAGCTGCAAGCTGGCATCGTAAACCATCAAGCCGGCGGTGCCATTGGCGCAGGGGGAAGCGTTGGCAATGTTGCCGGCCCACGTAGCTCTGCTCTGGATAGGGATAACACTGAGCAGTTTGCAGGCTTTATGCAAGAGGGGATATTTTTCCTGGATATTTTCATTGTAACGAACATCCCTGATAGTGGTCATTGCCTTTATAGAGAGTGTCCCGTCATCTTTAAACTCAGGGCCACCGCAAATTTCATCACAGGCGCCAAGATTTACCAGCGTGCAGGGACTTAAATTATCGTAACGGATGGAGACCATCAAATCCGTGCCGCCAGCCAGCGGGAGAGTTTTATCATCAGAATCAAGTGCTTCCACTATCTCGCTTATGGATGCGGGATTTATCACTTTGAAATCAGGGTTATTGGGTTTCATTATATTTTCACTGCTCCTTACAGGTTTTGAAGGGCTTCTTTAACCGAGTCTATTATTTTCTTATAACCGGTGCAGCGGCACTGGTTTCCCGACAGGGCTTCTCGAATACTATCGGCGCTATCCGGATGGTCGAGATAGTAAGTGGTAGCCATGATCATTCCGGGCGTACATATCCCGCACTGGGAACCGCCTTTTTTCTGGAACGCTTCCTGAATGGCCGTTATTCGACCATCATCGCCCAAACCTTCAATAGTGGTTATTTCACTCCCGTCGGCCTGACAGGCCGGTATGGTGCAACCTAAAACCAGCTTATCATCCATATGAACGGCGCAGGCGCCACATTCTCCTTCACCGCAGCCTTCTTTGCTGCCGGTGAGTCCTAAATCTTCCCTGAGTATATCAAGAAGTCTCTTCATCGGGTGAACGGTTAAACTGTGTTCTTCACCGTTTACTGTTAAAGTTATTTCTTGCTCTGTTAATGCTTCGCTCATCAATCTTCAACCTCCGAGTCTATGGCCTCCATGATAACTTCGGGCAGCAGTGGAACCTCTGTAATAAACAGCCCGTCCAGGGCTCTGGCGACCGCTCCGGCTATTGCCGGAGCCGGGCCGTCGAAAGGCAGCTCCCCGATTCCTTTCGCATTATAGGGGCCGTAATTGTTGTAGGGAAATTCAATAAATTCAACATCGATATCCGGGATATCCCCGATGGTCGGTATTATGTAATTTGAATACTGGTTGTTTTTCATTGCACCGTCATCCATTATTGGATATTCATAAAGGGCGTATCCGATTGCCTGGCCTATACCGCCTTCTATCTGGCCGGCGGCCATACTGGGATTAATAAGTTGTCCGCATTCCACTGTGGAAACGGTATCAAGTATCTGAGTGCGATAATCAATCAGATCAACTTCGACTTCAAAAACGTCGCAGCTCCAGGCGTAGCCGCTGTAAGCCTCGCCTCGATATGATTCTTCATCCCAGCGAACATCCGGCGGTTCGGAATACTGTACTTCGGATTGCAGATTACCAAATTCGGATAGATATTTACCCGCAGCTTCTTGAAAATCTTTTTCATTGAAATCTTCGGGTAAATCAGCTTTTGCTTGCAGTCGTTCACACAGGTGTTCGCAGGCGAGCTGAATAAGGCGACCGACAATATATGTTGAACGCGAGGCCACCGTTGGTCCGCTGTCGGGAACCGCGCCTGTATCCGGCTGATGGACGTTTACCCATTCGACGGGGATATTACAGGTTTCTGCAGCTATCTGCGGGAATCCCGTATGAATTCCCTGTCCAAAATCAACATTGGAGGTCAGAATTTCAAGTCTTTTTTCATCGGTTAGTTGTACGACCAGCCGGGAGGCAAGTGTCTCTTCGCCGCTTCCCGTAAAACCACTTCCATGGAAGAACATGGATAACCCCATGCCCCGTTTTTTTGTGCTATTTTTACTGTTAAATTCTTGATGGCCCTCTATTTTTTTCCAGTAGTCACTTTTTTCAAGAGCTTTATCCATTAAAAATTCGAGGTCCACATCCTCTTTGATCTCCTGGCCGGTGGGCATCCGGTCGCCCTTCTGAAGGAAATTTTTCCTGCGAATTTCTGCCGGGTCAATACCCAGCTTATCTGCCGCTTTATTTAGATGAAGTTCCATCGCGAAAATACTCTGGGGGGCACCAAAACCTCTGAATGCTCCATATGGAGTAGAGTTGGTCATAGTTGCCCGAGACCGCAGGTCAACGTTCTCGATGCGGTAGGGACCAAAAGAATGAAGAATTCCTCTGGATAGAACTGTGGATGTCAATGTGGGGTAAGCTCCGCCGTTGAGAATAAAATCCATATCCATAGCCACGATAGTTCCGTCATTTTTGAATCCCATCTTAAGAACTGTGCGGGAGGGATGCCGCTTGGTGGTCGCCAGCATATCTTCTTCCCGGTCGTAGATCATTTTTACCGGTTGACCGTTTGCCTTCCATGATAATAAAGCGGCGTGTCCGGCCAGCAGGCTGGGAAAATCTTCTTTACCACCGAAAGCACCCCCGGTTTCGGCCTGGACAATTCGCACGTCTTCAGGTTCCAGTTCGAAAAGGGCCACCATTGCCTTCTGAACGTAATAAGGACACTGCAGCGAACCATCCACGGTTAAACTTTTACCGGGATGTGCTTCGGCAATCACACCGTTTGGTTCAATATACAGATGTTCCTGGGCGGCAGTCCGGTAAGTTTCTTCTATTACTAAATCGGCTTCCTCCCAGCCCTTCTCTATGTCACCGTCCTGGATGTCAAAAGCGCACAGGATATTATCTTCATCGGTGTTTAAACCATTTTCAAACTGGACATCTTCGCTTTTAAGCGCATCGTCGATACTGAACATGGCCGGCATATTCTCTGTTTTGAGAACAACTTCCACATGCTGGAGAGCTTTTTCCACCATTAGCTCATCTTCATGTGCTATCAGGGCCACCGGTTCTCCCCTGTATTTAACTTCATCTTCAGCCAGATAGGGCATCTGATTACGTATTAACTGGACAATATTTTCTCCGGGAATATCTTCGGGGGTAACTATTACAAACTCGTCCCAGTTGATTCCCTCTTTGAATATAATCTCCTTGATTTTGCCTCTCGGCTTCGGTGAGCGGATTGTTTTTCCATAAAGACAGTTTTCTACCGGTATATCGTCTATATATTTTGCTTCTCCGGTTACCTTGGGTATTCCATTCTTGTGAAGCAGGCTTTTACCAACAACGCGATACTGTTTTTTTTCTGCTGTTTCAGTTGTGACTTCCAATTCTTCACTCATATTATAACCACCAACCATGATTTTTTTGTCGGTTATTCACTCTGGTTATTTATCCGGTAAACGTGCATTGAACCTATTTAAAATAACATGACAGATTGCAATTGCCAACCCATCGGCGGCATCGTCAGGTTTGGGAACACCGGGCAGTTCAAGTTCTCTCCTTACCATTTTTTGAACGGCCTTTTTATCGGCATTGCCACTCCCGGTCACCGTTTTTTTTATCTCAAGCGGACTGTATTCACCTATTTCAGCTCCCGAATTGCTCGCTGATAAAATTATAACACCACGGGCCTGGGCAACGGGAAAAGCTGTTTTTATATTTTTGCTAAAATAAAGTTTTTCAACAGCTATAGCATCGGGTTCAAACTTTTCAATTAGCCGGTTGACTGAGTTGAAAATTATATTCAACCGCTGACAAAAATCCGTTTCCGGCGGTGTTTTAACTACTCCACAACTGACCATAGTCGGATTATTATTGTTTTCATCAACCTCGATAACCCCATAACCGGTTGTCGCCAGCCCGGGATCAATACCCAGGATAATTTTAATCTGGTTTTCTCTCCTTCATGCTGACATGGCTTCGGAGCGTTTCATAGCTTCTTCGTCCATTTCAAAATTGCTGTAGACCTGTTGGACATCGTCGTGGTCCTCCAGGGTTTCCAGCAGTTTAATGACCTTTTTACTTGCTTTGTCATCAACGGGAACTGTTGTCTGGGGAATCTGTGTCACTTCCGCTATATTCATTTCAATACCGGCCGCCTCGATAGCCTGTTTTACGTCGCTGAATTCATCGACTCCGGTAATCACCTGGAACTCCGAGTCCACTTTTTCGACGTCTTTTGCTCCCGCTTCCACGGCCAGCTCAAAAAGTTCCATTTCGTCGACATCCTCGACGTCGACAGTTATATATCCGCAGCGTTTGAACTGATAGGAGACACAGCCTCTCTCCCCCACATTACCTTCGTGGTCTTCGAAAATCTTACGAATTTCGGAAATAGAGCGGTTGGTGTTGTCGGTTGTTACGTCAACCATTACGGCGATTCCACCGGGGCCGTAACCCTCGTAGGTTATATCCTCGTAGGTAACTCCCGGCAACTCGCCGGTTCCCTTCTGGATGGCCCTTTTAATGTTTTCTTTGGGCATGTTATACCCCTGGGCCCGTTCTATGATGTTGCGTAATTCGGTATTTTTTTCAGGATCCCCGCCGCTTCTACGGGCCGCAGAAATGATTTTCTTAGAAAGTTTGCCAAAAATCTTCCCCCGTTTGTTATCCTGGCGCTGTTTACGATGCTTACGATTGGCCCACTGAGAATGACCGGCCACAAATATCACCCTGTATAAATATTTTTTATTCAATATATTTTACGATAATTAACAGTTATTCTCAAGTAAACTCTGAGAAATAAGTGACAGGAAAAATAGTTAATCCAAAAATCGACTGAATTTCAGTAAGAGTGAAAAATACACTCAAAATCTTCCAATCGTTATTCCGTTCCTCAGCCGGAATCCAAATGTTCTACCAACGTCGTCATTCCGGCCCCTGACGCACACGGATGTGCTAATGCTGCGAACACAAGGATGTGTAAGAACAGTGCGAGCCGGAATCCATTTGGTTTTGAATTGAGGGTTTGATTTTAACTACAAACTGAAAACTATGAACGATAAACTGTGTTAAAGTTATGGACTGTAATGACAAACCGTTGAAAGGTTCTGAATACGCTGGGTTAGTCTTGATTTGAAACGGTTATTTTTGAATGGCCCGGAATTCTCCTTCCCGGTTGTTGAAAATCATTCCCCGCCCGCTATTTCCGAATCGATCGGTCCATTCGCAGCCGATATCGTCAACATTAATAGTTATGAGTTGCCCATCTTCTATATTTACCGTCCAGGTTTCTTCTATTTCCGGATTCCAGAATCGCTCCGGTAGAAATTCCGACCAGCTCTGGTCAAATTGTTGAAAATTGCAGTCTGAACTCATCTGGCACTGAACCGCCGCCGTCCGCACGGTAGCTATATCTGATTTAAATTTAGCGACCCGGTTTCCGCAGTTCATTTGAGTGACCTCTTTGACTTCTGCCAGACCCCTGAGCATAGTCAGGGTGATCAAAGTCAGCCCCGGGGCCTGAATTTCTGCTTCAATGTTACCTCTGCCGGGGTTATTAACAGTAGCCGCACTGACCGGGGGCATTTTCTTTAAAACCTCTACTAGATTGGTTTTTATCTCAGAAAAATCGCTGGTTCCAGTGGTAAAATCAAGTTGAGGGTAATCATCAATCTCAAGTTTTTTAACTATAGGCGCAAAGGCTTCGATATTATAAAAACTGAAGTCGTTTACCTTCTCGGGATAGTGCCGGCGAGCTTTTTGGAAACGGGCGTAAGTTGCAAGGTTATTCTCAGAATTGCTCCGTTCGATAGCTTTTTCTATGAGCTGTTTGTCAAGAGAAAAAAGAAGTTTGGAGTCATCCCGGGCAAAAAATAGTTTTGTTCCTATTTCAGCCATAGCCGGAGAGATACTGTTATCTTCTGTTGAAAAATTAATAAATTCATTCTCATTTAAAACTTTCCCGGCCCGGAGAAACTTGTCATAGTCTTTGAGATCCATTAAAACCAGCCAGCTTTCATCTCCCGGTTTTTCGCTCCCTTCGGGGAAAAAGGAACCAAAGGTTAGCTCGGGTCCCAGCAGGGTAAGAATGTTTTTCAGGTCATCCTCCGGGATCCCCCCGCGGAACATGCCCGAAATCACTTTGGCCTGGCTTTTCACATCCTGTTGGGCGGAACCTTCCATAATTTCAACTACGGTATCCAGCACAGCAGTCAGCGTTTGGTCCAGTTCGGGCAAGCGCTGGCTGGCGAAAGAAACAGTTTTTTCGGGAAAATAAGAGGCACCTCCATGTTCACCGGGTTGAACAGAATAAACCAGTTTTAGCAGGGGATGTAATTTATCGGGCTGATAGTTGAGTCTGGTGGTTGCCTTCAGAACTCTTTCTTCAAAATAAAGTTTGACCTGAAGATCGGAAATACCGGCCCCGATTTTGGCCAGGGTGTTCTTAAAACCCTCAAAAGAAAAGTATTTATTATCAATTTCTGATTTTTCTTTCACCAGATCAATAACGGCTCCTATTAGTCCGGGCCTGATTTTGGCCGCAAGTTTAAAATCCTTTGATTTTTTGTCAAAAAGAGTTTGGGCCGAAGGTGAGGTTTTACTTTGCTGCAGTGCTTCTTCGAGCGGTTTATTTCCAATCCCCAGCAGTATAAAATTGTTAACAGTGGCAAGTTGTATCTCCGGGAACTGTATCTCTATCCCCTCTAATTCGTCCTGCTTGGACCTGAGGGTGAAAATCTTATGACCGTTATAAGTGTAAGTTTTTATTTGTGATTTGTTTTCAATATTTGAAATAATCTCTTCTGTAATGTTTTCGAAAACCGTGGCTACTGTTTCTGCAGAATTTTTGGCTGTGAATTCCGCCACAGAAACAAACTGCAGCGGCTGCTTTTTACCCTCAACCATGGCCAGGACAGCGGAAACTTTGCCGCATTTTTCCAGTCTGTCCAAATATTTTTTAATTTCGGGTAACTTTTCATCGGAGACTTTTAAAATTATTTCCCGATAAAAATCCAGGATTTTTTGATTCATACCATGTTCCTTTAACAGTTCAAATGCTTTCAGGTTTTGTATTTCATCAGTTAGTTTTTTCGGATTTTGAAACTCTATTTGAAGGTACGGGTTTTCGGGCAGAAAATCCAGATAACCCGGTTCGATTTTTTCTTTCAGTAGAAAATAAGAAGCCGAAACAACCACTACCACACCAACTGTCACTGCCAGTAAAATTGCAATTAATTTTGATTTACCCATAGTAAAACTCCCTGTCTAAAATGGTAAGTTCAGATAAATTGTGTGAGTCGCTTAATATTTAACCTTAAAACTGTCGAATTCGCCACTTGCTTCCGACCAGTTTTGTTTCATACCGTCCACTCTGGCCGAGCGAGGCCCTTCCGCCACATTTCGTATCAGTTTATTCAGCTCGGTTTTGGGACCTTCAGCAACCACGGTGACCGAACCATCCGCTTCGTTTTTGACCCAGCCGGTAACTTCTTTGAGTCCTTTTGCCTTCCGTACAGTAAAATATCTAAAACCAACCCCCTGGACCCGGCCTTCTATGGAAAGTCTGACTCTTTTAATAGATTCTTCCATTTGTAATACCTCCGGAGAAAACTGTATTACTATATCACCGGTTAAAGTTTTACAAATTTTGGGGCAGAACACCAGCAAAAATATATTCAGGAAACATTTTTTACTGCATCCAGTGCTCTTGTGACTGCCTCTTGTGGGGAGAGATTGTTCTGGAAATTAAAATCTGGATGCTGCCAGGTATCGATTCCAAAAAGAGGTTTTTTGTATTTGAGTGCGAAAGCTATTTCGGAAAGTGTCCCCTCTTTACCGCCTATGGCGATAATTGCCTGGCCGGAAAGAACCACTGTCAGGTTGCGGGCCTCGCCAATGTTGCTGCAGATTACACTGTCCAGGTAATCATTGCCGTATTTAATCTGATCCTCTTTGATTACTCCGACGGCCAATCCTTTGCCCGATGCCTGCAGCCCCCGGCAGGCGGCCTCCATTACTCCCCCACCACCTCCGCAAACAAGGCAGACGTTTCTTTCGCCCAGCAGGCGTCCCACTTTCTCTGCTTTTTCACAGAGCCTCTGGTTCGCCTGGCCGGACCCGATTATACTGATCTGAATCCGCTTCATTTTGTTCACCACTAATATTAGCTGTGCCAGTCTCGAAGTTCTATTTCTCTGTACTGCAAGGCGGCGGCCATCTGACCGGCACCTATTGTATCGATACCTTCCAGGTCCGCCAGAGTGCGGGCAACTTTTTGCAGCCGGTGAACCGCCCGGGCGCTGTAACCCCAGTTGTCCACGGCCTTTTTCAAAAGGTTATCAGCGTCCTTGTTTAATTGACAGTATTGTTCTATTTTCGGCGCCGGCAGTTCCCCGTTCACATTGAACGGTTCATCAGCATAACGATATTCTTGTCTGTCCCGGGCGGCCAGCACCTTTTCCCGCATCTGGGCAGAGGATTGTGTTTTCTCGCTGTTTTTTAGTTCATCGTAGCTTACCGGTCCCACCGAGAGATGCAGATCAATTCTGTCCAGAAGCGGTCCGCTTAATTTGCGTCGATAACGGTCTATCTGGGAAGGAGTGCATATACACTGTCGCTCCGGATGGGAGAGAAAACCGCAGGGACAGGGATTCATTGCTCCCAGCAGAAGAAAATTTGCCGGAAACACATAGGAAGCCCGCGCCCGGGAGATATGTATCTGTTTATTCTCCATCGGCTGGCGCAGTGTTTCCAGTATATTGCGCTGGAACTCCGGCATTTCATCGAGAAACAATACGCCGTTATGCGCGAGGCTGGCATCGCCCGGACGGGGGATCTGTCCGCCCCCGATCAAACCCGCTCCGGATATAGTGTGGTGGGGGGACCTGACCGGCGGTATAGTTATCAACTGTCCGCGGTCGATGATTTCCCCGGCTACACTGTGAACCGCAGTAGTCTCCAGTGATTCTGTCGCTGACAGCGGGGGGAGAATTCCCGGTAGCCGTTTGGCAAGCATTGATTTGCCCGTACCCGGTGGCCCGATCATCAGTGCGTTATGGCGCCCTGCCGCGGCGATACAGAGCGCTTTTTTAGCGGCTGTTTGTCCCCGGACATCGGCAAAGTCGGCAATCTTTTCTGTAGTTTTTGTTTCCGCTTCTTCGGGTATCAATCTCGATGCTTCAAGCCTCCCTTCCAGCACGGCAATCGCCGACCTGAGATGTGGACAGCTCACCGGTTCTAATCCGGTCGGTTCAGCTTCTATATAGTTTTCCGGCGGAATGTAGATACTTGAAAAATCCTGTTTGCTTCCGGCCATGGCCAGTGGTAAAACCCCGGGAACCGGCCGCAGACTTCCATCCAGGGCAATTTCCCCGACCAGCAGTTTATTCTCCATATCTTCTATTGTTATTTCAAGTTGACCGGAGGCAAGTAAAATTCCGATTGCAATAGGCAGGTCAAACAAAGCGCCTTCCTTTGCCTGGTCGGCCGGGGAAAGATTTATGGTAATTCTTTCATTGGGAAAATCAAAGCCGGATTCCTTAATCGCCGGTTTAATTCGTTCCTTGCTTTCCTTTACCGCCTGGTCGGGAAGACCAACAATATTTATACTCGGCAGTCCGCGCCCGAGATGAACTTCCACGGTAACGATATTTCCTTTGACTCCGCTGACAAAACCTGAGAACGTCCTGGCCAGAGTCATTCTTTCGCCCTAAAAGCACTTTTTAGATGATCTATATTTGATTCTAAGCCGTCCATTGTAATTGCAATCACATCAAAACGGCAGGCGGGAGGTTGGTCATAATCACTTATAACCCAGCGGGCCATTCTTCGCATTTTTTCTCTTTTAGAGCGGGTAATGCTCTCAAGAGGGGAAACCTGAGAGTCAATCTGGCGGGTTTTCACTTCCACAAAAACAAGCGTCTTTCCATCACGGGCGAGAATATCGCATTCCCCCGGCGGAGTATTTAAATTACGGTCAACTATCTCCCAGCCCAGCTCCTGAAGATAAGTAGTCGCCCTGTCCTCCCCCCAGTCCCCCAGATTATTTTTCTTTTTAATGGCCAACGCCTCCCGTATTCCGGCTACAACCAAAATACCCTCTACACCCTCCGTCCGCAAGAAAAAAATAGGTTAGCTTTCCAAAAATCCAAATCCAAATTAATTTCCTAACCCTTTTAAGACCTAATTTAAGCGATTCTTGATTAGAAATACCCTACATACTGGTGAACATGGCTATTTAGAAAACCAACGGCGTATACACTGAGGTCGTGTTCTTTGCGGCCCTCAATCATTAAATTGATGTATTTTTGTTTTTTCTGGTCAGTATCAAAAATAGGAAGGCCATCCACACCCCTGACCACTACATGATGGTAGGTAGAAGTGAAATTCGGTCGATGAAATCTCGGCATAATATCTTCCTCCTGAGAAAGAAAAATGATTTATTCTATATTACTGTATCAACTTGCAATTTTTAACCTCCGTCCCGGTTTTGGCTTCGGGTGCCTTTGCAGTCGGGGTAGTTGCTGCAGCCCCAGAATTTTCCCCAGCGGCCTTTTCTGAGTTCCATTTTGTCGCCGCATTCTGGGCAATCGGGGGCTTCCTGCATGAACTCTTCGTATGTCATATGGGGTTTGCCGACCGGTCTTTTTCCCTCGCACTCGGGATATGCAATGCAGTTGTAGTAAGTGGATTTTTTTCCTTTTCTCTTGACCATGTGTTTGCCGCAGCGGGGACATTTATAGGTTTTTGCGGGTGGGTTGGAACTGAAATCGCATTCTTTTTCTTCACAGTGGACAAATTTCCCGTAGCGGCCTTTTCGAAGATAAAGATCACCGCCGCATCTGGGGCATACTTCAAACCCGAGAATTTCTTTTTCGGTTTCTGCGGTTCCTTCCGGTTCCATCCCCTTCCCTTTTTCCAGCCAGCCCTGCAGTTTTTTATCAAAACCGGCGACGAACTCTTTCCATCCTTTATCTCCCCGCGCAATACGATCAAGTTGTTTTTCCATGTCTCCGGTCAGGCTTACGTCACATATGGGAGGAACCGCTCGCTGCAGGAAATTTATCACATCTATTCCCCGTTCTGTTGGAATTATTCTGCCCTCTTTATTTTTTATATAGCGCCGGGAAAAAAGCCTGCCGATTGTTGCAGCATAGGTGGACGGTCTTCCGATTCCTGCCTTCCGCATCATGGCTACTACTCCCCCTTCGTTGTAATTGGTGGGTCCCCGTGTTTCGGATTCTTTTACCTCGACCCCATCGGTCTCGAACTGCTCGGATTTTTTTACCAGTTCAAAGTCTACGGTGTTGAATTCTTTTTCTGGTTTTGTTGTTTGCCCCTCAAGCCGGCACTTAAAGAAACCGGGTTCTTTTATTGAACGGACACTGCCGGAAAATATGGTGTCTTTTTCATCTGGAGGATACAGTCGCAGTGAGATTTTGTTCCAGCGGGCTGATTTCATCTGGGATTGGATGTATCTTTGCCAGATGATTGCATAAAGTCGTCGCTGGTCGGAACTTACGCTGTGCAGCTCGTCGGGTTTCAGATTGGCGTATTTGCTTCTGATAGCCTCGT
>CAYTSZ010000032.1:0-14430 GCA_964440635.1 uncultured bacterium | reverse complement strand
TCTCAGGTTCCAGAGTCTGGGCGCCGTGTTCCTCCCCCACTTCAACTGCATATTCACCCAGCAGAGCGTTGATTAAGGAACTTTTCCCGATCCCCTGTTCTCCCGCGACCAAGAGCCTGGGAGCGCGGCGTTTTTTAATCCCGTCAAGCAAGCCCGTTAATTCCTCGTTTTTAGTTATTTTGTCTAAAATTTTGCCGAGCTTTTCCCGGGCGTTTTCGGGCAGCTCTATTTTCCCCTCTTTATTTAGAATCTTATCGGCTACAAATTCGGGAAGTGCTTCGGCCAGTGTTTCTGCAACAGATGAGGATTGCAGCGTCTCAAATACTTTATCAACCATATCACCGCTATCATGCAGCAGTTCATCTATGCGCTCAATTCTTTTTTCTACCAGTTTACGATCCATATCCATCTTTATCCCTCCTGATTAAATTAATTTTCAAAATATCAATCTTATTGCAGCAGTCCAAGAAAATTGCGCGAATCGAAATAAAAGTTTCAGCCGTTCAGTTATCCAGGGAGAACCACTACTTCACGCATATTTAAATTTAAACTGAAGATGAAGTAGTGGTTGCCTGAACTGCTTTTACTTCTTGTTTCCTAATGGTTCGGCTTTGGCGTAGATTTCCGCCGGGGCGGAATCGTAGTATTTAAACAGGGCCGGGCATAGCCAGCCTTCTTCGCCGTTTTCTTCTCTTTTATACCAGTTGCCGTCCATCTCCTCGCGAACCCAGGTTATCTTTTCCTGGTAGTTGGGGAAAGGTTCGGCCGAAAACAAAAGGCGAAAGCCATCCCTGGCGTTGTCTATGTCCTCTACCATGTCGGTGATCATCTCGGGGATCCCTTCGACAAAAGGTTCGGCGTCTAGACCGACTGCCTCGTCGTCAAAAACCCAGGTCCCGGTTTGCCAGTAGGGCTGGATGGTGAGAATTTGATTTGCCATGTTTACTCAAATCCTTTCTTAGAAATAAGGTTCAAATTTCAAGTTAAAAGTTTTCAGTTGCTACTTTTACTTTGCTGTCTCCTCTGCCGGGCTGCTTTCAGTATTTTCTTCGCAATAAGTATCAAGGAAGCGTCTCGCACCTTCCAGGGCCACGGTGGTGATAAACATTCCAATTTCTGCCTTGTGATCTTCCGCAAAATCAAGTGCCTTTTCGGCGAAACCTTTGTCCAGCTTTTCTTCACTCATTTTTCCTTCCTCCTTGTGGTTTAGTTTTCACGCACGTTTTCAGATTTCTTACGGACCGGGGGAATATTCAGGTATTTGAAACCGTATTCCAGGTTTACCCGGCGGCAGCAGTTCTCGTGACTGAGGGCGTATAGATCTGCTATCAGCGAGAATAGCTGCCAGGGGACCCTCTCGCCTTCGGAGAGAACGGAAAGTTCTTTCAGAAGTTCCGGCCGGCGGAATGCAGCAATACTCTCCGGGGGATTGGGTCCCTCGTTTATTCCGGCTATGAAACGTAAATAGTCTTTGTTGGCCACCACCGGGATCGAGTTCTCCTCCGAGTATCTGATGATGATCCCCTGGCCGCAGCGGTTGTGAACCACTAAATGTTTTTTACTTTCTTCCACTGCTATTACCCCTTTCTATGAAATTAAGCCCTCCGTTTTTTCTTTTTTCTACTGGTTACTTCTCTCCCGATCAGATCCGGCAGACGACGGCGGAGTTTCTGACGGCGGATTTTCTCGGCTTCCTCCTGGACCTCGTAATCAACCTGGCGCAGAAGTTCGTAAAGTTTCTCTATGTCTATGCTGGCCTCTTCAAGCGAAATACCTTTGTCACCAAGCACCTC
Organism: uncultured bacterium; assembly: GCA_964440635.1. Classification (GTDB taxonomy): domain Bacteria; phylum T1Sed10-126; class T1Sed10-126; order T1Sed10-126; family T1Sed10-126; genus CAYTSZ01. The sequence goes on along the minus strand of CAYTSZ010000032.1, from coordinate 12,637 downwards.
GGAGATGGTCTCATCAACCGAGCGAGCGCTCTCCTGAATAGCTTTCTCCCAAATATCTACCATGTGCTCCAACGAACTGTCGAGAACAAACTCAACCGGCGGGCGCTGTTCGACCGGATAACGTTTACCGGTCAGAGGATCTTTTATCTGCCGGCGACCCTGTAGCCTGGCCAGTAAAAGCATCGCATATTTGTATTTTTCACGCGCCTCGCGCGTGGGAAGCGCGTCCATCTTCCGGGAAAGTTGTACCATCTGGTAAAGTTTCTCCGAAGCGGGACGAGTTTTTTTTAGCTTCCAGCGGCTGATTGTCTCCGAACTGCAACCAAGAATCTCGGCCAGCTCCAACTGGTTACACTGGAGGTCTTCGATGAGTTTTCTGACAAGCAGTGCGGCGGCACATTTGATATAACCCGGGATATCTACTTCATCCAGGTTTTCAATGTCCTGCAAACCAAGCTGCCCTACAAGATAATCACCTATTAGTTGTGCTTCCTGTTCGAAACTCATTTTCAGGCTCCTTTTTCCATATAATCTGCTGAAATCAACCGGCGGACCGGCAGTATTTGCCGGCAGCCAAATATACTTTATCGAACTCAAAGCCTGAAATCCAGTTTCTTCAGCGTCCCCGTTAGAAGCCGGGAAAGCATCGCGCACCCGGTCGAGTGCGCGATGCAGAAAATTAATCTTCAAGTACACTAATTGTCTTACCCCGCACCGTTACACAGCGGCGCGTATACCAGGGCCAGACCGATTTCGAAGTTTCCCGGTAACGGGGGACAAGAATCGCGTCCGCCTCTTCACTGGATTCAATTGCCTCGTAATAAGCCGCCTCCTGGGCGATGTTACGCGAATTAACTCCGTAAAGTTCTCCTGCCTTTCCTCCCGTCTGGTTCCACCAGACCGGCAGAGGAAATAGACTGTATGAAGTTACACAGGCCGAACCTTTAGCCTCACCTTTTATCCGGTAGTCCGACCGATCCAGAGGTTCAAGCTGAAGCCGGTTATCAAAGTTGACTCCGGTCATACCCGCTTCCCGGGCCGAACAGCCCTGCATAAATACCAGGACAACTGCCAGCAATAAAAATACTGAAAGATGATTTTTCATATCCACTCAATCTCCTTTTTCTAAAAAATAGGTTCCATCATTCAAAGATAATTTCCAGACCGCCTTCCCGCTTACCACCTCCCGTCTCTAATTATTGTCACTACCACATTATTAAAGTTAACACATTCCCTCGCTGCTTGTCAAATATATTTCAACAGGTAGATTTAAAAACCACCAAAATAGAGATGATACAAAATATTATTCTGTTATCGGTTGGAAATAATTGTGGCTCCAATCCCTTCCCTTTCGGATTGGAGTTTTTTTGGTTACGGAGGGGTGAATTAGTTTCTGATATTAATCAGATGTAATCAGTGAACCATAATGCAGCTCACTTAGACTTTGATGCCGCCGTTTCTCCTTATCCCCCCCTTCGCCCTTTCCCCCTGTCTGCCTACCCCTCTATGTTCCGTCAGTTTTCCTCTAAAATATTTTTTACTTCTTCATCCATGGTGAATACCCACAGTAGGTGTTTGGCTCGGGAGGCGCCGGTGTAGTATTCGCTGGCGCAGACTTCTTTCCACTCCGGGATTAGCATCAGGATGACATCGGACTCCAGGCCTTTGTAGGATTTAATTGTGCTCCACAGGACCTGGCGGCGATTTCCGCTGGAGGTCTTCACTATCCTGTAGTTGCCCAGCTTGTTGACATCGGCCAGCGGAGTGTTTTCTAAAGAACGGCGGGTTAAGATTACCACATCCTCGGGGGTGACTTCCTGTTTGTTCAGAAGCTCATCTATGGATCGGCGCAGGTCATCAACCAGCTTTGAGTCACTGCCGGCAACCTTTACACGGACCGGGCGGCCTTCGCTGCCAAAATTTATCTGATCCTCTATCTGTCCCAGGCGAGTTGAAGCCCGGCCTATTTCGGCCGTGTTTCGCACGTTTTCATTTAAATTGTAGGACTCTTCCTCCCGGTCAGCCAGCCAGTCCGGCACGTCTCCGTATATTGATTGATTGGGATCGTAAAAGACATAGAGAGCTCGGTCATCCGGATCGCTGGTCAAATACTGCATGGATGTGAACCATTCATCTTTGAAATCCTGGGCCTCATCGAGAATCAGAACGTCGTATTTCTCATCACTGAGATCAGCGGCCTCCATAAGCAGATCGGGAGTTTCGTAATCCCAGAATTTTGCCCATTCCTCCTCGGACTCGGGAAACTCAAAGGGGACGTTGGAATTCTTTAAATAGTTTATGGCGAAGGAATGAAAATGACTCACCTCAAAACCACTGTTTTCCTGCTGTTCTTCGACATGTGTGCGCAGATCCCTGTTGTAGCAGAGCCAGAGAACATCCAGACCTTTTTTGGCGAGGCGGCGGGCTTTTTCCAGGGAAAGAAGTGTCTTCCCGCTTCCGGCGCAGCCCTTGATAAAGACGTCCTTCTTCTCCCCGAGAAAATCAAGGAGACGATACTGCTTTTCGGTCATCCGCACAAGCTGCTGTTCGGATTTGTCTATATAGTTGCCAAGTGTTTCCATTACCCTGAATTCCCGCCGGAGAAAATAACCGGTCAGCCCCTCCCAGGTCTGCTCGTCCATCGGGCCGCTGGCAGAGTGCTGTTTGGCCCAGAAATCATAGAGGGCATCGATCTCGGCCTGGAGATTATCGAAAGAATCGCGAAATAAAATCCGCTCCTCGGGCAGTTCCATATCCGGGAAAACATCGGCATCCCCTCTGCGAAGATCAGGGAAAAACAACCCCCAGCCGAGGACCCCGGGAAAGTAGCTTCCATCACTCAGGCGCGGATTACGTTTCAGGCGGTTAAGAAGGTTATACATCCCGGCGTTAGCCTGCACCGCCGGACTTTTATGCAGTTTATCTTTCCCGCGCGCGTTTATAGTCCACCACTCGTCGCGGCGGGGATCATATTCAATTCCACCGCCTTTAATCTCAAGCACCAGCAGCCCCCTCTCTTTATGGGCCACCAGAAAATCTATCTCACCTCGCGGCTGATCGGAAAGCCGCTGATCGGGAGCACGGAACCAGTCCTCGGAATGAAAAACAAGATAAGAGTCCGGTAATTGCTCAGAAAATAGATCAAAAACCCGCTGTTCCGCTTTACTGCCGTGAAAATCCGTATACTCCCGCTCCGGAATCATCCGCGCCATCAAAAACCAGCTCCCAGTTTGTAGTTATTATCACATTTTAGCACAATCCAACCCCCATCCTATTCTCCATTGAAATTAAAAAAATTCAACCCTTATAAGAGAATAGATCGAATATGCGAGCTGACGAAGAGGCGTTGCTGAGTGAAGAAGTTAAGAGGTGAAGGAGTGAAGGAGTGAAGGAGTAAACTCGTAGCTCGAAGCACGTAACCCGGAACTGGTTTCAACGCAGAGGTAAACAGCAGACAAGGAGATGGGGAGAAAGTCGATAGTCAATGGTCAATAGTCTGTCAATAGTCAATAGTCGAGGGTCGAAGGTCGGGGGGCAACGGTCGAAGGTCGAGAGTCGATGGTCGAGGGTCAACAGTCAATAGTTGAAAGCACAAGAGAACAACAAGGAACCAGGAACCTGGTTCAAAACCTCTGGATTGCGGCTCGCACTGTTCTTACACATCCTTGTGTTCGCAGCATTAGCACATCCGTGTGCGTCAGGGGCCGAAATGACGGGCTGTTGGACTGGGTCTGGATTGATGGGGGCGGTGAAATTTTCGGGGAGACAAAGAGGGGGTTGCGGGATTCAGGAGGCTGTAGTCTGCAATTAATGTCAATTGGGCGAGATTAAATCCAACCTTCCTCGGGTTCCCACGTTTTGTTATTTTGTTCTTCATCTATAATAGAGTTAATTACAGGTAAAATAAAATTTCTTATCTGGTCGAGCAGGTCATACAGAGAAAATTCTTCCGAGTCTATATCCATGTTCTTCAGAAAAGCCAACCATCGTTCACGGATTATAGAGTCTTCGGCAAACTCCTCTCTTAATGCCACTGGAACTTCAGTTGGAATCTTCGTTTTTCTTCGTTTGAATGTTCCAATAATCGCTTCGCGAAGATTGAGTAAATCAAATTCAAAATTTTTACTCAAAAACCAGATGTCGTAAAAATCTTTCATCCGACTGTTTCCAATTCCCATCACAACCATGTTTTGTGTTTTTTCAGCAATTGTAGTTTCCTTTTGGCAAACCTTTAACCTGGGGGCTGGAAAATCAAGCAAAACAGGATAATCAATTTCTTCCGGGGGCGGCAGCAGAACATCACCAAATCCAACGTCCAAATGAACTTTAATTTTTTGTGCTCCTAATTGGGCCTTCAAATTTACCCTGAACCCGTTGTAGGTCTGACCTGCTCGTATTTGTTCACTCTCAATAGTTTCCACGAGAAAAACCACGCCGTCTTCCACTTTCACTTTTTTCTCGCAAAGTTCTTTAACAATGGTTTCCAATTCCTCCGCATTCATTTCTTCCACACCAGTGAAATCCACATCTTTAGTTGGCCGAGCGAGGCTTCCCTCCCAGTAAAGAAAAAGAGCCGCTCCTTTCAATACAAACTGATCAGCATAATCTGATTTCGACAAACGGTATATAAAACGTTCTAAAACATATCTTATAACAACCAGGTTGAAATCACTGGACTCTTCGCGAGCTATATTTTTCAACCGATCTCGGATGGATCGGATGACGGCAGGATTCATGTTTCGGCTCATTGCTGAGCTTCCATGTAAGGACGAATTATTTTCTGGACACGATTAATCTTAGCGTATTTCCAAATATCATCCATTGTTCCCATGTTCTGACGATGAAAATCACGAAGCGCCTCCAGGCAGACATCAAGACCAATTTTACTGCGAAATTTGAAACAATCGGCTACCGTCTTCGCCGGACTGTATACTCGAACATTTATATTATCTACATTGTGTTCTTCAATCCCTTCTTTAAAAGCAGACCCCGACATGCGTATTATTTCTATCGGGAATCTAATCTTCGGCGCTCTCGCTTTTACTTCTATTGCCATCCACACTTTTTTGGGTATTTGCGTCGTCATGTCGTGAAATTCGAGAGCTGAAATAAGACATAGAACTCCATGGTTGACTTTTCGAACCGCCTCTATCACCCGTTCATTTATAGTAAATACTTTATCTGGCAGCTTATATAGACCCCTTCCCACCTTTTCCAGACGTTCGTCCTCAAGTAGCCGATAGACATACTGACGGGGTAACCCCGCTTCTTGAACGTCTTTCGGGCGTAGAATCCCCTTTTTTTCTGCAAGCTCCAGAATAGCCTCTACTTTATCCGTATCCATTTGAATCACCTATTTACATTTCGTCGGTATTTATAAATAATTACCGACGTTTTGTAATAAAAGTGTACCACATACGGTTGTCCAAATCCACTTAAAATCAAAACATTTCTACCACAGAGGATAAAACGGACAGGGTGACAGAGGACAAGGAGCAGCAGCGACATCGAAGTCAATGTCAACGGTTTTTTACCACAGAGGTCACTGAGGGACACGGAGGACACAAAGGTAAAAGAAAACAAGGGGAAACTACAAAATCAAGGTCAACGGCTATTTGGACGGGATTAACAGGATGGACAGGATGAAAGTCAAACCAAACACCAATATAGAAGGATAAGTTTGATAATTATTATTGTTAGATTGATGTTATTTTTTTGATGGGGGAATTGGAAGCGGTAAAAATAAATTCTGTTTTATTTTTACTGCTTCTAATCCCCGATAACTACTCGAATAAAATTCGAGCAGGCGCTGCTAACGCAGCGCTCAAAAAAACGAAGTGGTTAGGATTTTCTGGGCTTTAAGTTATCCAGTTAATCCTGTAAATCCTGTCAAAAAACAGGTGTTGGTTTTTCTGATTTTACCTCTGTGCCCATCTGTGACCTCTGTGGTCAAACATGGTTTGACTCAAGTTTTTGGTTTCAACTACAAGCTGTGAACAATGAACTATAAACCGGGTTTAATGAACCGGGGTTTTAGACTACTACGTTTACCAGTCTGTTGGGGATTACTATTACTTTTTTTGGGTCTTTGCCCTCAGTGTAGTTCTGGATTTTTTCCAGCCGGAGGGCTTCCTGCTCTAATTTATCTCTGGGGTAATCCCGGGGGACGGTCAGTCTGGCGCGGACTTTTCCGTTTACCTGGACTACTATTTCTATTTCGTCCTTGCGGGCGGCCTCAACAGACCATTCGGGCCAGGGCTGCTGTTCGGTTGATTTTTCGTAGTTTAGCTCTACGGAGATTTCGTTGCAGAAATGGGGAATTATGGGAAACAGCAGATTCATGATTATCGAAAAACTCCAGGGGGCTGCCGGGCTGGCTGCCCCGACGTCCTGCAGGGTGTTAAAAAGTTCCATGCAGGCGGCTATTGCCGTGTTGAACTGGAAATCATCCTCGAGGTCGGCGGTTACATCCCGGATTGTCTGGTGGGTTTTTCTGTGCAGCTCTTTGCTCTGTTCGTCTTTGAGTTGATCGGCTGTGGGTTCTTCGACCGGACCGGTTAGCTGCTCTTTGTTATCCTGCGTAAATTTCCAGAGACGGTTCAGGTACCTGAAGGCGCCCTGGAGGCCCGATTCATCCCATTCCAGATCTTTCTGGGGCGGTGCGGCAAACAGGGTGAACAGGCGCACTGTATCGGCGCCGTATTTTTCTATCATCTCATCGGGATCCACAACATTTCCTTTGCTTTTGCTCATCTTTTCTCCACCCAGCAGGACCATCCCCTGGGTCAGAAGACCTTTGAAAGGCTCGTCGCTGTCCAGCCAGCCAAGATCGCGCAGGGCCTTGTGGAAAAACCTGGCGTAAAGAAGATGCATGCAGGCGTGTTCTATTCCTCCGATATAATTATCCACCGGCAGCCAGTGATTGACGGCATCCGGATCGAACGGTTTTTCTTCATTGTCCGGCGAAACATAACGGTCGTAATACCAGGAGCTATCCACGAAAGTATCCATGGTATCGGTCTCCCGTTTCGCTTCCGCACCACACTCGGGACATTCGGTGTTTACAAACTCCTCGCAGCCGGCAAGAATGTTGGCCGAACTTGTGAATTTAACATCGCGGGGCAGCTCAACGGGCAGATCTTCGTCGGGAACCGGAACCGCACCGCACTGTTCACAGTGTATTATTGGAATCGGGGTCCCCCAGTAACGCTGGCGGCTGATCCCCCAGTCGCGAAGCCGGTAGTTGACTTCAAACCGGGCCCTACCTTCCTTCTCCAAAAATTCTGTTATCTCCCGGGCTGCCTGCCCGGAGTTAAGACCACTGTGCTCCTCGGAGTTGATAAGTTTGCCCTCATCCGTGTAAGCCTCTTGAAGCGGTTCTTCAAGACCCTGTTCGGGGGAAATTACGGGTATAATATCAATCCCGTGGTGGCTGGCAAATTTAAAGTCCCGTTCATCGTGGGCGGGAACCGCCATGATGGCACCTGTCCCGTATTCCATGAGCACATAATCAGCTATATAAATCGGTATCTCTTTTCCGTTGATCGGGTTGATAGCATAACGGCCTGTAAATACCCCGTCCACGGTTTCAGTCTCCTCGCCGCCGGCAACCTCCTCCAGAAATTCGTGCACTTCGGCCTCAAAACCCCCGCCGTTAGCCAGATCCTCTACAAGTTGATGTCCGGGGGAAATAGCCATGTAGGTGGCTCCATACAGGGTATCGGGGCGGGTGGTAAAAACCTCCAGGGCTTCATCGATACCGACCACCGGAAACTCTATCCGGGCGCCGGTGGAGCGACCCAGCCAGTTTTCCTGCATCTGGATAACTTCCGAAGGCCAGTCATCAAGCTGCTTTAAATCATCCAGGAGCTGGGAGGCATATTCGGTAGTCCGAAAGAACCAGCCCTGCTGTTCTTTTTCCACAACCTCACTATCGCAGCGCCAGCAAAGATCGTCGTGAACCTGTTCGTTAGCCAGCACGGTCTCACATTCGGGACACCAGTTGACCACGGTCATATCACTGTAAGCAAGGTCTTTCTTATAAAGTTCCAGAAATATTTTTTGGTTCCAGCGGTAGTAATCCGGCTCGCAGGTCATAACCTCACGACGCCAGTCATAGGAAAACCCCAGACGTTTGAGTTCGACGCGCATTTCCTCTATGTTGTTCAGGGTCCAGTCCCGGGGATGAATATCCCTCTCAATGGCCGCATTTTCGGCCGGCAGACCAAAAGAATCCCAGCCCATCGGGTGGAGAACCTCTTGTCCCAGGCGACGTTTATATCTGGCTATCGCATCGCCTATTGTATAGTTGCGGACATGTCCCATGTGAATACGGCCCGACGGATAGGGAAACATCTCCAGCACGTAATGGGGGTTTTTGGCCACCTGATCAACTTGATAGGTTCTGTTTTCCTGCCAGTTTTTCTGCCATTTTTTTTCAATCTCATCAAAAGGATACTTACTCATCTAAATCAACCTCGGTTTTTGTTTCAGGGGAAGGTTACTGCGGTAAAATCAACGTAAATTAATAAGTGTCAAAACACCTTTTTCGTCCCTGTAAGTATAAATTATTCTGGTCCGTTTTTCATATTTATCAAAAGCCGCTTTAACGTTAGCGACAAAATCCTGCGCCCGGCGGTCGGGCGGAATACCGCCTACTTCTTCAACCTTTTCTATCCCCGCAATATAGGCACCAAGAGCCAGCGTTAAATTGCCGCGAAAATGGTCTATCATTTCCTGGAGCCGCCTGGTGCCCGCCTGAATATTAATCTTCGGGTTTCGAAGTTCGGTATCGGTGAGATCCTCGGCGGCAAAATCCGGCAGGAACATCAAACTGCTTCCGGTAAAACCACGCCCGCCTCTGATAATCGAATATATCAGAGAGGACGGGAGTTTGAACTTCGAGGAGGCCAGTTTTACTGCCTCCTGAACCGCATCGGGTTCCGGAAGTTCTTCGTCTCCCTCCCGGGTTTCAAGCAGGAGAATAAAAGACTCGTCGGAAGGGGTATTGGTCAGGCGAAACGTTTCGGTGTCCTTAATATCAATATATATACCGGCCTGCAGTTGTCCTGCGGCAAATAAAAACAGTAAGGAACAAACAATAATCAGTCTACGGTTCATCATAAATCACCGCACATTTATTTTATATTTGTTACGTTTGTTATACCCCGCTCGTCAACGTAGGTATAGATTGTATCACGTTTAACCTTAAAACTGTCAAAAGCTCCCCTGACCCGCTCGATAAATTTTTGTGTCTCTGAAAAAGGAGGTACCCCGTCATATTTTTCCACATTGCCGGGGCCGGCATTATAAGCGGCCAGGGTCAGGGTCAGATTGCCGTCAAAACGGTTTAACATCTGCTTCAGGTAGCGGCTGCCCCCGTTAATATTCTGCCGGGGATCCCAGATATCTTTCACACCCAGTTCTCTGGCGGTAGCAGGCATAAGCTGCATCAGCCCGGAAGCACCGCGGTGGCTTTTTGCCTGGCTGTCTCCGTTGGATTCAACCTGTATAACCGCATAAATAAGAGCCTCGGGAATGTTATTGCGGTCAGCCGCCGCGGAGACCATTTCGGACAGCTCCTCGGCACTGGGCACTTCATAATCTTCGGGGATTTTTGATCTAATGGATGCCATGAGGAGCGTATAATCGTCTCCCTCGGGGTTATCAGTGAGATTTATCGTTCCTCTGTTATCTCTTTTGATATAGATTCCGGCCTCAAGGGCCGGGGTAAAAACTAATCCGCCGACAAAAACAATACAGAGCAAACAGAATATTTTTTTCATCGTTTTACACCCTCAAAACTCGGTCCAAACCGATTCAGATCAGATAAAAAATATAAAGAACATAAATAATCATAGCAATTATAAAGCCAATTAAAACTACTATACCGGTTTCTACGGTCAATAAAAAGAACCAGCCGAGGATAACGGCCAGAAAAAGATAGCGTCTGTAGTTCCTTCTGTCGCTAAAAAAGTAAGCCAGCAGCGGGGTAAATATAAGCAACCAGCTCTCCCCGTTAAGCAGGAAAAAGTTTATCTGAACACCGGATAGATAATACAGACTCCGGGCCACAAATACTATTAAAAACAAAAACAGTACATCTTCGACGGTTATGATATTTCTTTTCCAGCGACCGGAAAAAGGAACCATGAAAACTTGGGCCACTATAAAACCACCCCAGAAAACAGACGATTGCCCGGCCGGGAAAAGCAAATACGGTGTGAACTGAAAACCATACACCAGAAGTCCGGCCAGTGTCGCCCAGATTATACCACGTATCCCACGACAACATGTAATTTTAAACAACCCGGCAATCAGCAAACCGAGGGCAAACAGATGGGTGCCGGCCAGAAACAATGCCAGCAGAAAGACCAGCAACCAGCCGCCCCAGGCCAGCGGACGGGTATCGTTTACAAGTCCAATGTAGGTGGTTATCAAAGCGGCCAGCAGCAGAATGGCGCTTATGAACCATCTGCTGAGTGGTTTTACTCCCCCCCGGTAGCAGCTTCCAGGCAGGCCGGCGGTGGTAAAATTCAACCCGGCGCTGTCCAGCGGCTGACCTTTACCAACCTGCTGGATATCGATTCCTATTACATATATATTCTTTATCCGGGGCAGAAATCTTTCCGGCAGAACAGTTTTATCGTAACCGGAATAAACTATTAGACTCAGGGGAACTTCCGGCCGGGAGCCAGAGAAAAACAGGTCCACTTCATTTTTACTGGCCAGATAAAGATAACCCTCTTTTTGTTTGCCGCGACGGTGGACCTGAGCCAGTGGCTGTTTTTTCAGTTCTTCTTTTGAGTGGAAGCTGGTGAGTACAAAAGCATCCGGATAATAATTACCATCAAATGCCCGGTCAAACCTGTCCCGATAGATTCGAACCCCGGGCAGGGAATCTTCCAACAGTTCAAATACTTGCCGGCGGTCGGTTATAAGATAATTTTTTCCCGTATCAACCTTGAGAGCGCGAAGCTGGGCAAAAATATGGGGATTAACCGGTATCTGGGAACGATAGAAATTCATTATATCTTTCCCGGAGACCAGGGACAGCTCACCGTTTTCAACAAAATCTTCTACAGTTTTAAGGCGGTAAAAATTGTCGCACTCGGGAGAAATTAGATTAATATTCCGTCCAGCCCTCTCCATTCCAATTCGATGAACCATACCGACCGTGACAATAAAAATTAAAAGTATCGGAAGAATGAAACGCAGCCATTTAGGTATCATATTTATCTATTCTCCTCAGAAGCAAGATAGGCCTCAATAAAACCATCCAACTCGCCGTCCAGGACAGTTTCGAAATCATTAACCGTAAACTCGGTGCGATGGTCCTTGACCTGCTGGTAGGGATGATTGACATAGGAGCGAATCTGACTCCCCCACTCGATAGCTTTTTCTTCCCCGGTGATCTCCTGGATGGTTTCTTTCTGTTCTTTTATTTTCATTTCCAGGAGACGTGATTGCAAAACTCGCATCGCCGTGTCCCGATTGCCGTGCTGGCTGCGCTCATTCTGACAGGAAGTGACTATCCCGGTCGGAAGGTGGGTAATTCGAACCGCGCTGTCGGTCATATTCACGTGCTGGCCGCCCGGGCCGCTGGAGCGGAAGGTATCGACGCGCAGATCGGAAGGATCTATATCTATTTCATCGTCCACCTCTATCTCGGGGGTTACCTGCACGGCGGCAAAAGAGGTGTGGCGCCGGCTGCTGGAATCAAAAGGAGAGATGCGGACAAGCCGGTGGACACCGGCCTCCCCTTTTAAAAGCCCGTAAGCGTATTCACCTTTGATAAGCATGGTCGCACTTTTCAATCCAGCTTCATCACCGGGCGTATAATCAAGAAGTTCGTATTTTATATCATCGCGGTCCTCACACCAGCGGCGGTACATCCGAAAAAGCATCTCCGCCCAGTCATGGGCTTCGGTGCCCCCGGCGCCGGGATTAATGGTGAGTATACAGTCGCGATCATCATACTCTCCGGAAAGAAAATGACGACGACGCAATTCAGCAGTCAGCCGCGACGCCTGCTCAAGTCCTTTTTCGATTTCAGCTTCAAATCCCCCGTCTTCTTCCTCACCGGCCAGTTCAACCATGGCCTCCAGATCATCCAGACCCCCGGAAATCTGTTCGTAGGTCTCGATCATCTCACCGACCTGATTGGCCCGGCGGGAAACCCGGCTTGCTTCCCGGGGATTTTCCCAGAAATCAGGCTGGCTCATCTCGGCTTCCAGTTCCAGTTTAGTCTCTTTGAGTTCAGACAGATCCAGAAACTCTCCCAGTTCTTTAAGCCCCCCTCTGATCTCCCGGATTTCTTCGGAAACATTTTTTAAATTCATAATATTCCTCCAGAAAAAAACAACAATATCTTTTTCTAAAGGATACCACATCAAGCCGGTCGTGGTAACTGACAATCCTTCTTCTTTATGAGAAAATAGGTTTTTATAAATCGGAACGGCAGGGTGACAGAACCTTTCGACGCTTAATGGCTGCCACTGTGCATCGAGGTGGAACCAATCGGGTTCGGTTTGTGATTTTTGATTATAACCTAAATTGAGTGATTCTGAGCATGAGGATGTTTCACATCTTGTTTTCTCATTCTCGACAGCTTCCGGCTGTCTGCGAGGTATACAGC